>CAYMWZ010000163.1:0-6831 GCA_964394385.1 uncultured Nitrospinaceae bacterium
TCCGTTGCTCTGCATCACGCGCAGCCGCCCCGTCCCCACCTTCCTCCCCAGGCCGGAGAGGTAGCGGCTCATCAGGGGGGAGACGTAGGCGTTCACGCAGGTGGTGCTCGTCCGCTCGTATTCGCGGTACTCGGGGAGCACCCGGTTCGAGGCCGAGACGAAAAACCCCGCCCGCCGCACGGCCTCGGCCACCCTCTCCTCGTGCGCCGGGTTGGCGTAGGCGTGGAGGAAGCAGATCGCGGCCGACTTCACCCTCGCCGCCCGGAGTTTCTGGACGATGGGCCCGAGGGCCGCCTCCTCCAGGGGCTCGAGCACCTCTCCGCGCTCGTCCAGCCGCTCCTTGACCCCGAAGCGCAGGCGCCTGGGGACGAGGGCGGGCGGGCGGCGGTAGGCGAGGTTATAGAGCTCCCTCCGGTTCTGGCGGCCGATCTCGATGACGTCCTCGAACCCCGCCGTGGTGAGGAGGGCCGTCTTCGCGCCCTCGCGCGTGAGGAGGGCGTTCGTGGCCACCGTGGAGCCGTGGGTGAGGTCGAGGGGGGCGTCTCTTCCATCCAGCAGGTCGGCCAGCCCCCGGAGGATGGCCCGGGCGGGATCGTCCGGGGTGGAGAGCACCTTGTGGACCCGCACCCGGCCCCCCTCGACCAGGATGAAGTCCGTGAAGGTGCCCCCCGTGTCCACCCCGACGCGGAGGGGGGAGGGGCCGCCTCTGCGTCCCATCAGCGCCTCCGGCGGGGCCAGGCTTCGGGATTCAGCAGGTCCGGGGGGCGCCGGCCAGCCGCAAAGGCGCGGACGTTCCGGACCACGCGGGCCGCCAGGGCGCGCCTTCCCTCGGCCGTCGAGGTCCCCAGGTGAGGGAGGAGGACCACGTTCTTCATCTTGAGCAGCGCCGGATGCGGATGGGGCTCGCGCTCGAAGACATCCAGGCCCGCCCCGGCCAGGCGGCCCGAGCGCAGCGCCTTGACCATCGCCCTCTCGTCCGCCACCGCCCCCCGGGAGGTGTTGATGAGGAACGCCCCCCGCTTCATCCGGGCGAACTCCCTCTCCCCGACGAGGTGGCGGGTCTCGGGAGTCAGGGCCACGTGCAGGGTGAGAAAGTCCGCCTCCTCCAGGAGGCGCCCCAAGGGGCGGTAGCGGGCCCCCAGGGCGTCCTCCTCCTCCCGGCTGCGCCGCCTCCGGCTCCAGTAGCGGACCCGCATCCCGAAGCCCCGCGCCCTCCGGGCGACGGCCGAGCCGATGCCCCCCAGCCCCACCACCCCCAGGACCTTCCCGGCGAGACCGGCCCCCTCGAGCAGGGTGGGGGTCCACTCCCGCCACCTGCCCGCGCGCACGTAGGCGTCCGCCTCGGCCACCCGGCGGGCGGCCGCGAGGAGGAGCGCCAGGGCGCAGTCCGCCGTGGGCTCCACCACGACGCCCGGGGTGTTGGTGGCGAGGACGCCGCGCTCGGTGGCCGCCGGGAGGTCGATGTTGTTGTAGCCGACCCCGAAGTTCGCCACGAGGCGAAGCCTTGGCGCCGCGTCCATCAGGGCGGCGTCCACCGGGTCCTCCACCATGGGGATGAGGACGTGGGCGTCCCGCGCGGCGCGCCGGTAGGCCGCCGGCGAGGGGGGACCCTCGCGGGCGTGGACGCGCAGGTCGCAAATGGACCGCAGGGGCTCAAAATCCCCCGGCGGGAACCTCCGGGAGAGGAAAACCCGCAGGGGAGCTCCGCCCGCCGCCCGCCTGCTCATTTGGCGATTTTGGCGGCGGCGGCGGCGATGCGGTCGATCGCCCGCTCGAGGTTCTCCACGCTGTTGGCGAAGCACATCCGCAGATGGCCGTCCGCGCAGTGGCCGAAGGCCGAGCCCGGGAGGGTCGCCACCCCCGCCTCCTCCAGCAGGTAATCGGCAAAATCATCGGCGCTCATCGGGAGGGCGCTCACGTTGGGAAAGGCGTAGAAGGCGCCCGCCGGGGACTTGCAGGAGATGCCGGCGATCTCGTTCAGGCCCGAGATGAAGAGATCGCGCCTGCGCTTGAAGTCGGCCATCATGGCCCTGCTCTCCGACTGGTCGGCGAGGATGGCCTTCGCGCCCGCCAGCTGGATGAAGGGCGGGACGCAGCTCACCGAATTGGTAATGAGCTGGGTGAGCTTCTCGGCGATCCCCTCCGGCGCGGCGACGAAGCCAAGCCGCCAGCCCGTCATCGCGTAGGTCTTCGAGAAGGTTTCGAGGAGGATGGTGCGCTCGCGCATCCCGGGGAGGGTGCCGATGGAGACGTGCTCCCCCTCGAAGAGCATGTGGGCGTAGGCCTCATCGGAGAGGACCACGAGGTCGCGCTCGACCGCGATCTCGGCGATGGCCTCGAGCTCGCGCCGCGCCAGGGTGCCGCCCGTGGGGTTGTGGGGATAGTTCAGGATGAGCAGCCGGGTGCGGTCCGTGACGCGGGAGCGCAGATCCTCGGCGGTGAAGCGGAAGTCGTTCTCCTCCAGGATGGGGAGGGGCACCGGCTTCGCCCCGGCATAGAGGGTCACCGACTCGTACACCGGAAACCCCGGATCGGGATAGATCACCTCGTCCCCCGCCTCGGCGAAGGCCATGATGGTGTAGTAGAGGAAGGGCTTCCCGCCGGTGCCCACCACGATCTCCTTGGGCCCGTACTCCCCCCGGCCGTCGCGGCGGAGGAACTCGCAGCAGGCTTCCCGGAGCTCGGGCAGGCCGGCCGAGGGGCAGTAGTGCGTCTGCCCCGCCTTCATCTGAGCGTGGGCCTCCTCCACGATGAGCGAGGGGGTGTCGAAGTCGGTGTCGCCGATTTCGAGGTGGATGATGTCGCGGCCCTGCCGCTCGAGCTCCTTGGCCTTCGCGAGGACGACGAAGGCGCTCTCGGTCTTCAGCCGGCCCATCCTCTCGGCGAAGCGCATCCTCTCCTCCTCTCTCAAGGAACCCCGGGCGGGGCGTCCTCCAGCGCGCCGCACTCGGCCAGCGCGGCGAGAACCTCGGGCAGGGGAAGGCCCACCACGTTCGTATAGCTCCCCTCGACCCGGTCGACCAGGCCGCCGCCCCCGCCCTGGATCGCGTAGGCGCCCGCCTTGTCCATCGGCTCGCCGGTCGCCACGTAGCGCGCGATGGCCTCCGCGTCCAGCGGCCGGAACCGCACCCGCGTCTCGACGCGGGCCAGACGGCGCACCCCATCCCCCACCAGGGCGAACCCGGTGATGACCTCGTGGGTGCGGCCTGAGAGGCGCTCGATCATGCGCCGGGCGTCTTGGGCGTCCCGGGGCTTGCCGAGAACCTCCCCCCCCAGGACCACGACCGTGTCCGCCCCGAGGACAAAGGTTCCCGGACGCCCCTCCGCCGCCCAGGAGGCCTTGGCCAGCGCGCGCCGCTCGGCCGCATCCCCCGGGGGGAGGGACGGGTCCACCCGCCCCTCGGTCTCGGGGGGGGCCTCGACCACCTCGAAGGGGAGGCCCGCCTCCCTAAGAAGCCCGATGCGGCGGGGAGAGCCTGAGGCCAGGACGAGCGGGCGGGTCAAGCGCACGTGCCGGAGGCTCCTCTTCCCGCGGGCGGCGGAGGGCGCCCGGGCCGGGGAGCCCGCTCCCTCTTCCCCGTCCTCTCTCTTCGACGGCGATGCCGAACGGCCGGGGGGAGGATTTCCGGCGCAGGCGGCGGGGCGGGGCGGCGTCAGCAGTCCCTCTCGACGATGTAGTCCGCCAGCGCGCGCAGGGCGTCGACGTGGACGGAGTCCGGCAAGATGGAGAGGGCCGCCTTGCCCGCCTCGGCATGCCCCCTGGCCCGGTCGAGGGTGTAGGGGACCGCCTTGTACTTGCGCATCATGCCGAGGACGTCGGCCAACCCCTCCGGCCCGATCGACTCCGAGCGCACCACGATCTCGCTCAGCCGCTCGAACTCGGCCGGGGTCGCCAGGGCGGACGCCCGGAGGAGAGGGAGGGTGACGTTCCCCTCGCGGAGGTCCTTTCCGACGGACTTGCCGGTGCGCCCCACCTCCCCCGTGTAGTCCAGGGCGTCGTCCACGAGCTGGAAGGCGTAGCCCACCTGGACCCCGAACTGGTGGAGGGCGTCGGCGAAGGTGGGAGGACTCTCCCCGAGCAGGGCGCCCACGCGGCAGCTCGCGGCGATGAGGGCGGCCGTCTTCCGGTAGATGACGTCGAGGTACTCCTCCTCGGTGATCCGCAGGTTGTACATGTTGACGAGCTGGAGGACCTCCCCCTCGGAGAGGAGGGTGCAAGCCTCGGCCATCGTCTTCATGATACGCCCGTCCCCGTCGGCCGCCATCATGGAGAAGCTCTTGGCGAAGAGGAAATCGCCGACCAGGACGCTCGCCTCGTTCCCCCACTTCGAGTTGGCGGAGGATTTCCCGCGGCGCACCTCGGCCCCGTCGACCACGTCGTCGTGCAGCAGGGTGGCGGTGTGGATGTACTCGACGACGCAGCCGTGGAGGACGGCCCGGGGGCCCTCATAGCCGCTGGCCTTGGCCGCGAGCAACAGGAGCATGGGCCGGATGCGCTTGCCTCCCGAGCCGCTGAGATAGCCGCTGACGTCCGGGATCAGGACGACGTCGGAGTGGAAGTTCGCCTGGATCGCCTCCTCGACGCGTTCCAAGTCGGGGGCAAGGGATTCGACGATCTCAGAAAAATTCATCTTCCCTCCCGCAGCACGCGCGGCGAGGCCGAGGAAACCCTTGAGAACCGAAAGGAAATCAAAAAATGGTCACTCCAATCTAGGGGGGGGCCAAAACCCTGTCAAGGCCGGAAAGTTGCCTTTCCAAGGGGGCTTCCCTCGGCTATTGTGGAGCGCGAGGAGGGGCTCCTCTCCCATCCTTTCCCTCAAAGAGGGCGCCCATGAGCCGAAAAATTCAGATCGCCGCCGGCCCGATCACCCTGGAGGCCTCCCTCGGGGAGGGCCCGACGGCGGATCTTCTATGGCAGACCCTCCCCATCACAGGGCGGGCGAACACATGGGGGGAGGAGATCTATTTCGAAATCCCCATCAAGGCCTCCCTCGAGCCCGGCGCGCGCGAGGAGATGCGGGTGGGCGAGATCGCCTTCTGGCCCCCCGGAAGCGCCTTCTGCATCTTCTTCGGCCCCACTCCGGCCAGTTCGGGGGAGTCCCCCCGGGCGGCCAGCCCCGTCAACCCCCTCGGGAGGGTCGAGGGGGACGCCAAGCGCCTGAAGGGTGTCCGCTCCGGCGCCGAAGTCCGGCTGGAGAGGTCCGAATGAGCCCCGGGCAGCCGCCCCTCTGCGGGGAAGGCACGAGCTGCGTCCTCCTCCACTACAGCGAGATCGGCCTCAAGGGCAAAAACCGCCCCCAGTTCATCAAGCGCCTCGCGCGCCGGATCGCGCGGGCGGCAGAGCCCCACGGCGGGGGCCAAGTCAGGAGGCTGCCGGGCCGGCTCCTGCTCGAGGTCGGGGACGAGGCCCGCTGGCTCCCGATGCGCGAGGCGCTGGGCCGGGTGTTCGGGCTGGCCTACTTCGCCCGCGCGCAAAGGCTCCCCCTCGATCGGGAGGCCGCGGCCGAGGCGGCCCTGGCGATGCTCGCCCCGCTCCGGGTCTCCACCTTCCGCGTCCGCACCCGGAAGGGCTTCGACACCGTCCCCATCAGCACCCGGGAGTGGGACGCGGCGATCGGCGGGCGCATCCAGGCGCGCCGCCACCTCCCCGTGGACCTCGACGCCCCGGGCACGACCGTGCACATCGAGGCGCTGCCGGCCGAGGCCCTCCTCTACGTCGAGAAGGTCCCCGGGCCCGGGGGGCTCCCGGCCGGCATGAGCGGCCGGGTGGCGGCCCTCCTCTCGGGGGGCATCGACTCCCCCGTCGCCGCCTGGCGGATGATGAAGCGGGGCTGCGAGGTCATCTTCGTCCACTTCCACGGGGCGCCCTACCTGAGCCGCGCCTCGGCCGAGAAGGCGCGCGACTTGGCCTGCCTCCTGGACGGCTACCAGATGGGGAGCCGGCTCTACCTCGTCCCCTTCGGGGACCTCCAGAAGGAGATCGTCCTCGCCGCCCCGCCCGAGAGCCGGGTGGTCCTCTACCGCCGCTTCATGGCGAGGATCGGCGAGCGCATCGCCGCCCTCGAGGGGGCCAAGGCCCTCGTGACGGGGGAGAGCCTGGGCCAGGTGGCGAGCCAGACCCTTCAGAACCTCGCGGCCATCGAGGAGGCCGTCGGGATCCCCATCCTCCGGCCCCTCATCGGGCTGGACAAGGAGGAGATCGTGGCCGAGGCCAAGGCCATCGGCACGTTTGAGATCTCCATCGAGCCCGACCAGGACTGCTGCTCCCTCTTCGTGCCCAAGCACCCGGCCATCCGCTCCCAGGCCGCGGAGCTGCGCAAGCTCGAGGAGGCGCTCGCCGTCGAGGAGATGACCGCCCGCGCCCTCGGTGAGACGGAAGTGCTGGATATTAGAAGGGATGGGACGGTGGAGACGATGGGGTTTGAGAAGGCGCATCCGATGCTGCAAGGGAAGGCGGCGGAGGGGTAGGGGGGTAAACTGAAGACGCTATAGGTCAAAATCAATATCTACGAAGCCATCCATGACTGTCCCGATCCAGACGGTGACCGGGATGGTAACGGTTTAGAAGGTTTAGGCTGTGTATCATAACATTGAGGGCATTTGCTAATAGGCACGTTATATTTATCGGTTTGGCCGATTTCCAACATAATTTCAGGGGGCCAATGCTTCCTGCAAATGGTGTAGCCCAGTCCCTTCGCAATTTCGGCCTCGGCAATTTTCAACTGTTTCTCGGTCTGGGCTACCGTTTTGTCGAACGCCTCTCTTTGACTTTCGCTGACTAGCTCTCGCCCAGTTTTAAAAAGCTCAACCAAAGATTTAAGGGATTGAATT
>CAYMWZ010000164.1:0-6813 GCA_964394385.1 uncultured Nitrospinaceae bacterium
GTCCTCGGCAGGTGCAACTCGAATGACTGATTATAAAGATTTCATCTCAGACTTTCCGGCAAGATGCCAAGACATATTGAAATTTGCATTTGAAGAGGCGAAGGAAAAAGACCGGGAAGTCACGTTGCTTCTGATGGTCGGCGCCTGCGGGTTTCTCATCCCTTACGAAAGGCTGAAACCACATCCCGCTGGAGATAGAGAGCGATATAAGAAAGCCGCTGAGGCAATGACGAAATTGTTGGATAAAAAATTTCTCGGTTCGGATCTTTGGGCCAAAGAACCAAAATCATGGAAATATCTCACGGTAACTCCAAAAAAGATTAAAGAAAATCCTGAGGCATGGGGTTTGGAAAAGGCCGAGAAAATCAGAGGGGGTAAAACGACAAAAAACATACTGAAGATAATTCGAAATGCTTTGGCGCATGGCCATTTACGTACCAAAGGGGGGCCGGACATCCAGGAACTGCTATTCGTGAGCGAAGTAAAAGGCAATGGTGACGAGATTGTTAATTACGAAGTTTTGTCGGTAACTCCTGACGATTTCAAGCGACTTCTGGAAAAGTGGTTTTCTTTTCTTTTGGGAAAAGAAGTGCCCCACGAATTGGCAGTCAAAAAACTGGGCGACGAAGCGGCATAAGTGGAATCGCATCGCAGAATCCCTCACGCCGCGACGACCTTCAATCTCCCCCCCGATTTCTGACTGTCATGCTGAGCGACGCATCTTCGCCCCGCGTCATCCGCGAGGATTCTTTGGCCCTCCCGCCGTCGCGTAGCCCGCTATGGCGGGCGAAGGACGGTCGGGCTTCAGAATGACACCCCTTGGGCCGAGACTTGTTGAACGAATGAACATTCAACTGCTGAAAGTTCCTCGCCCCTCCTCTCCCTCTCCCTTTGGGAGAGGGCCGGGGTGAGGGCCAGCGCGGGCCTCCTCCCCTCACCCTGCCCTCTCCCGGAGGGAGAGGAGGAAGAGCCCTAACGCCGAGCAGACGAACAACGTGTTGGGATCCGCCCCTAGACGGCCGTCGTGTCCTCGATGACGCCGGGCCGCTGGCCGAGCCGGTTGCCGAGGCGGGAGAGGGAGAAGCAGCAGACGAAGTAGACGACGGCGAGGAAGGTGAAGACCGAGAACGAGGCGTTCTCCCTCCCGTTCACGATGGTGCCGGCGCGGAAGAACTCGATCACCCCGATGACGAAGGCGAGGGAGGTGTTCTTGAAGAGGGCCACCGAGCGGTTCACGACGGCCGGGGCCATGTTGCGGAGCGCCTGCGGGAGGACGATGTAGCACATCACCTGGAGGTAGTTCAGGCCCGTCGAGTAGCCGGCCGCGATCTGGCCCCGCGGGATGGAGTTGAGCCCCGCGCGGACGATCTCGGCGCCGTAGGAGCCGTTGTGGATGAGCAGCGCCCACACCGCCGCCCAGAAGGGGCTCATGGCGTACCCGATGAGGGGCCGGCTCAGGAAGTAGACCCACACCACGAACATGAGGCCCGGGGTCCCGCGGATGACCTCGATCACCGCGGCCGCGGGGTAGTGCAGCCACCAGCGGGGGGAGTGGCGCATCATCCCGAAGACGATGGCGAACGTCCAGCAGCCCACCCAGCTGATGGCGAAGATGATGAGCGTGAGGCGGAACCCCCCGGCGAAGAACCACAGGTTCTCCGGTATCACGTGCCACTTCCAGAAGGATTCCACCCCGCCCCTCCTCAGGCCGACGCCGAGCGCACCTTGAGGCCGAAGAGCCGCTGAAGGCCGTAGATCGCGCCCACCGTCAGCAGGGTCAGCAGGAGGAAGAGGAGGGTGCCGGTGCTGTAGGCCTCGAAGCCGGCGAAGGTCTCCTCCTCGATCTTCTGCGAGTAGAACATGAGGTCCGTGATCGCGATCGTCATGGCGATGGCCGAGTTCTTGATGATGTTGAGGACCTCCCCCGCCATGGGCGGGATGACGATGACGAGCGCCTGGGGGAGGATGATGTAGCGCCAAGTCTGGAACCGCGTGAGGCCCATCGAGAGGGCCGCCTCCCACTGGCCCTTGGGGATGGAGCGGATGCCGGAGCGCACCACCTCGCCCATGTACGCGCCGGTGTAGAGGGTGAGCGCCAGGATGCAGGCGAACTTGCTGGGGACGAGGATCTTCACCCCGAAGGGCTGGTTGATGAGGCCGTTGGCGATCTCCTGCAGGCCGAAGTAGGCCCACCACATCTGCACCAGGAGGGGGATGTTCCGGAACACCTCGACGTAGCACGCCGAGAAGGCCCGCACCCAGCGGACCTCGGTCGTGCGCCCGATCCCGCAGAAGATGCCCAGGGCGAGGCTGAAGACGAGGGACCAGGCGAAGATGTACATCGTGGTCCCGACGCCCCAGAGGAGGAACCTCCGGTACTCCCAGATGAGGTGCCAGCGCCAGTTGTAGTCGAAGCGGGCGCGGGGGCCGAAATAGAAGTACCAGAGGGCGAAGGCGCCCACCAACCCCCAGGTGAGGAGAAAGGCCCTCCGCTCCCGGGGCGTCTCGAACAGACGCCGGCCCGGCGCCCTCCGCGCCGCCAGCTTGCCCAGTGCCGCCTCGGCCACGCGCCCCTTCCCCGATTGCGTGGGGCGGCCGCCCGCTCGACCGGGCGGCCGCCCGCCGGCTGAAGCTATCCCGCGATGGTTACTTCGGCCACCAGGGCAGCTCGAAGTCCGGATCGTTCCCGAACCACTTGCGCCAGATGGTGTGGAGCTGCTTCGTCTCCCACAGCTCCAGGATCGAGGCGTTGACGTAGTTGCGCCACTTCGAGTCGTTGTGACGCACGCCGCACCCGTAGGGCTCGATGGTGTAGAGCTTGTCGGGGACCACCAGCTCGGGGTTGGTCTTCGCCCACCACTGGAGGAGGAGGTCGTCGGTCACGACGGCGTCCACCTTGCCCTGCTTGAGAGCCAAGAGGTTCTCGGTGTGCTCCTGGAAGGGGACGATGGCCGCCTTGGGCTGGACCTTGAGGAGGTTCGGGCCCGCGTTCCCGCCCTGGACCGCCCCGACGCGCTTGCCGGCCAGCTGGGCGACGTGCTTGATGCCCGAGTCCTTGCGGGTGATGAACCGCTGGCCGGTGATGAGGTAGTGCGTCGTGAAGTCGATGGCCTGTTCGCGCTCGCGCTTGTGCGTCATGGTGGCGCATATGATGTCCACGTTCCCGTTCACGAGCAGCGGAATGCGCGTCTTCGAGAGGGCCTGGACGAACTTGACCTTGACGCCCAGCTTCTTGGCGATCTCGTTCACCAGGTCCACGTCGAAGCCGTCGGGCTTGCCCGTCTCCTTGTTGATGAACCCCATCGGCGGGAAGTCGTACTTGACGCCCGCGATGAGCTCCCCGCGCTTTTTGACGACGTCCAGCGTGGACTCCGCGGCGAGGGCTCCGGTCGCCGCAAAAGCCGCGAATGCGATGGCAACGAGCCCCATGGCCATGCGTCGCATCTGCTCTCTCCTTCTCTCGGGGGGGTGGGTGGCGGGGCGGCCCCGAAAGCCGCACCGGAGGCGGGATCCCCCATCCCGGCGGATGACCTCGAATGGATTCTCCCCGCGGCGCCCTTCACTATCCGAGAGGGGGAAAAACCTGTCAAGCGGGGGCTTTTGAGGCCGAGCCCCCCCGCCCCGCGCTTGACGGAAAACTCCGATGCGCGTAGCGTTCGGTGGGTTTTTCCCCGGTTCCGGAATCATTGGAGAATTCCATGCCCCGGCCCCTCGCCTCCTCCCGCCTCCAGGACGCCTACGCCGAGGCGCTGCCCGCCTCCCAGGCGCTCTACGAGCGCGCCCAAAAGGTCTTCCCGGACGGGGTCACCCACGACAACCGCCGGATGCAGCCCTTCCCGATCTACGTCGAGCGGGCCGAGGGCCCCTACAAATGGGACGCCGACGGGAACCGAACCATCGACTACTGGATGGGCCACGGCGCCCTCCTCTTCGGCCACAACCCGCCCCACATCCGCGACGCCGTGCGGGAGCAGGCCCTGCGCGGGACGCACTACGGCGCCTGCCACGCCAGAGAGGTCGAGTGGGGCGAGTGGGTGCAGCGGCTGGTCCCCTGCGCCGAGCGGGTGCGCTTCACGGCCTCGGGAACCGAGGCCACCCACATGGCCCTGCGCCTCGCCCGCGCCTTCACCGGAAAGAAGCACGTGGTCAAATTCGGCGGCCACTTCCACGGCTGGCACGAGGGGCTCGAGATCGGAGTGCGGCCGCCCTATGCGGCCGAGGCCGAGGCGGGCCAGCTGGAAGAAGTCGTCGAGTGCGTCTCGGTGCTCCCGCCGAACGACATTGAGGCGGTGCGCCGGCGGCTCGCGGCCGGGGACGTGGCGGCGCTCATCCTCGAGCCCACGGGGAGCCACTTCGGCGCCATCCCGACCCCGGGGCCCTTCGTCGAGGCCCTCCGGGAGGAGACCCGGCGGGCGGGCGCCCTCCTCATCTTCGACGAGGTGGTCACCGGCTTCCGCGTGGCGCCGGGCGGCGCCCAGGAGCTCCTGGGGGCCGTGCCCGACCTGGCGACCTTCGCCAAGATCCTGGCCGGCGGGCTCCCCGGCGGGGCGGTGGCCGGGCGCGCGGACGTTTTTGAGTTTTTGGCCACCAAGGCCGACCCCGAGGAGAACCGCCGCACCAAGATCGTCCACCACGGGACCTTCAACGCCAACCCCCTCTCGGCCGCGGCGGGGGTGGCCATGCTGGAGTCCGTGGCCGACGGCGGGGCCATCCGCCTCGCCAACCGGCAGGCGGCCGAGCTGCGGGCGGGGATGAACGAGATCCTGGCCCGGGAGAAGGTGGCGTGGAAGATCTACGGCCGACACAGCGACTGGAAGGTCTTCTTCGGCGCCGACGCCCCCCCGCGGGACGGCGCAGACCAGTCCGTCGAGGGCGTCGACTGGCGGCGGCTCGACCAGAAGCACCCCGAGGAGAGCCGCGCCCTGCGCCAGGCCCTGATTTTGAACGGGGTGGACTTCAACGGGGCCCGCGCCCTGGTGGGCACCTGCCACACCGGCCCCGTCATCGAGGAGACCCTGGCGGCCTTCCGGGCGGCCGTGCGCACCCTCAAGGAAGAGGGCCTGTCGTAGATCCGGGTTTCAGGTGCTGTAACCGATTCATTGTAGGGGCGTTCCATGGAACGCCCCTACACATGGAACCCTGCGTATCGGAGAAATTCTTGTTCAGCGCGCTGAAGGGGCTCCTCAGCCTCAAGGGCGGCAAGATCGTCGACGACCTGAAGCATCCCTTCACCTGCCCCGAGACGGGCGGCCCCCTCCAGGGCGCCTACGACCTCGAGTGGGCGAGGAGCCACCTCGACCGCGACGCCATCGCCCGCCGCCCGCGGGGGATCTGGCGCTGGGCCGAGCTCCTCCCGGTGCGCGACCCCCAAAACGTGGTCTCCCTCCGCGAGGGGGACACCCCCCTCATCCACGCCGAGCGCCTGGGGCGGGAGCTGGGCCTGAAGCGCCTCTTCATCCTGGACGAGTCGAGGAACCCCACCGGCTCCTTCAAGGACCGCGGGGGCTCGGTCACCATCAGCAAGTGCCGCGAGGTGGGCGTCCGGCAGGTCGTGCTCGCCTCCTCGGGGAACGCGGCGGCCTGCTTCAGCGCCTACTGCGCCAGGGGGGGGCTCGAGTACATCGGCTTCGTCCGGGAGGACAGCTCCGCCGTCCACTGCCTCCAGGTGGGCGCCTACGGCGCCTTGACCCTCATCGTCCGGGGGGACCAGGCGGCCAACTCCCGCCTGGCCGAGGAGGTGGCCCGGGAGCTCGGGGCGCTGCACGCCACGATCCCCCGCAACCTCTACCGGATCGAGGGCAAGAAGACGGCCGCCTTCGAGATCGCCGAGGCCCTCGGCTGGCGGGCGCCGGACCGCGTCGTCTGCCCCACCGCCGGGGGCACGATGGCCCTCGCCGTGGAGCAGGGCTTCCGGGAGCTTCTGGAGGTCGGCTGGATCGACCGGATCCCCGCCGTCGACGTCGTCCAGCCCGAGGGGTGCGCCCCCATCGTGCGGGCGCTCAGGAGGGGGGCGAAGGTCGAGCCCTGGGGGGAGGTCCGCACCAAGTCCGCCGGCCTGACCAGCCCCTCCCCCGCGGCGGGCGACCGGGTGGCCGAGGTGGTGCGCAGGACGGAGGGCCAGGGCGTCATCGTGACGGACGAGCAGAACCTCAAGGCCGAGTTCCTGATCGCCCGGCGGGAGGGCCTTTTCCTCCAGCCGGCGTCCGCCGCCGCGGTCGCGAGCCTCATGCCCGGGGCGGACCGCCCGAAACCCCTCCACCCGGAGGAGACCGTCGTCTGCATCGGGACCGGCACGGGCAAGAACGCCGCCGAGGTGGCGGGGGCGGCCCTGGGCCAGCCCGAGCGCATCAAGCCGGAGCTCAAAGCCTTTCTCGCCTCGCGGGAGAAGTGGCTATCGAAGAAAAGCTGAAACACCGGAAATGCTCTTCAAACAATCCCAAACTCTCGATCGGATCGTTGACGTAACCAACGCATCACGCCGTCGACTGTTCGGTATTTCCCTCTTTTATGTATCCCATTTCAGTCCACTTTTTCAGGACATGATCCCGAATCTCGACGTCGGGCTTCGAACCACAGATGCGAACAAGTTCTTCGCCAATCCTGGTCAAGAGCACGTGGCCGAAATCTACCTCATTGTCCGCATCTTTCGGCAAATTAAGAATTGTTGGCACTCCGTAATAGAAAACTTGAAACTTTCCCGGAATACCCAGCCGACGATAACCGCCTAGGCTTTCGAATTGAATAAGACCAATGCTGTCCAAGGAGTGTGTCCCGAACTCAGTTGAAGGTCTGAGGTGGCGGCCGTTGTCGGCG
>CAYMWZ010000165.1:0-6781 GCA_964394385.1 uncultured Nitrospinaceae bacterium
GCCGACGCGGGCGCGGCCGCCGAGGGCGCCTCCCGGGGCGCCGTCGAGGGGGCCCAGGCCTCGGGCGCGAGCGTGGGAGATGTGGCGAAAGGCTCTCTCCAGGGCGCCGTCAGCGGAGCCCAGGCCTCGGGCGCGAGCGTGGGCGCGGCGGCGCGGGGCGCGGCCTCGGGGGCCCTCGCGGGGGGCGCGGCCGGGGGCGCCGGCGCGGGCTCCCAGGTGGAGAGCGCGCTCCAGGAATCCCTCCAGGGCTCTGAGGCCTCCATGGGAGGGGCCGCTGGGAAATCCGCCGTGGAGGCCCTCCTTGGGCAGAGGAAGGCGGGGCAGGAGGCGGCGGGGGGCCCGGGCCCGAGGTTCACCGCCTTTGTGGCCGTCGGGCAATTCCTCCGCCGCAACATCGAGAACGTGATGGACCTCATCGTGGCGGCGCTGGTGTTTTCCGCCATCGTGGTCGTGGGCCTCCCCTTGGTGGACGCGATGGCGCCGCTGGCCACCCCCGTCATGTTGCGCCTTCGGTCCCTGAGCCCCGAGAAGGCGGAGGAGGAGAAGGTCCGCCGGGCGAAGTCCGCCGCCGAGGGAAGGGCGAAAAGGCCGGAGAGCTTCTTGCGGGGGCTCGCCTTGAGGTTGGGCCGATCGGCCCGCTCCATCCTGGAGGGAGGGGGGGACGAGACCGTCCACCGGCTGGCGATGGCGGGCTACACCTCGCCCAATCACGCCGCCCTCTTTCAGGGCGCGCGCATGATGATCGCCCTGGGGGCCGCCGCCTTCGGCGCCATCTTCATGCTCTTCTCGGGCGCGCCGTTGGACAGGATGATCCTGGCGGCGGGGGGCGGGCTTCTGGCCGGGATGGTGCTGCCCAACTTCTGGCTCTCGATGCAGGTGAAGAAGCGCCAGGAGAAGATCTCGGCCGCCCTGCCCAACATGGTGGACCTCCTGGTGGTGTGCGTCGAGGCGGGCCTGGGGCTGGACGCCGCCATGTCGCGGGTGGGCCAGGAGCTCCAGTTCAGCTCGCCCGAGCTCAGCCGCGAACTGAACGCCCTGGGGCGGGAGCTCTCCGCCGGCCAGGCGCACGAGCACGCCCTCTCCCGCCTGGCCTGGCGGATCGGGCTCCCCGACGTGGAGAACCTGGTCTCGATGCTGATCCAGGCCGAGCGCTTCGGCACCTCCATCGCCGTCTCCCTGCGGGTGTTCTCGGACAGCTTCCGGACGGCGCGCCGCCAGCGGATCGAGGAGGCGGCGGCCAAGACCACGGTGAAGCTCCTCTTCCCCCTGATCTTCTTCATCTTTCCGGCCATCTTCGTCATCCTCCTGGGCCCTGCGGCCGTGAACGTCCTCGCGGGCGGCGCGCTGAAGGGGGCGGGTTGAGGATGGCGGAGGCCGGCCTCATCCAGCAGCTAGAGGCGCCTCCCCTTCGCCTGGCCTCCCGCGTCGAGGTGGCGGACACCCTGCCCGCCCGCCTGGCGGGCCTGATAGGCCGCTCGCTCGGGGAGGAGGAGGGACTCTATCTCTCCCCCTGCAGCTCGGTTCACACGTTCGGGATGGGGGGCCCCATCGACGTGGTGTTCCTGGACGAGGAGGGGAGGGCGCTCTCCCTGTACCATGCCCTTCCCCCCTGGCGGGCGACCCGCTGGGTCCGGGGCGCCCGGGGGGCGCTCGAGCTTCCGGCGGGCACGCTGGCCAGGCGGGGGCTCCGCCAGGGGCAGCGGGTGGAGATGGAGGGCTGGGCCCCCGGCGCCGCCGGCAGGCCGCTCGGCCGGTGGGGCGCGGACCTGCTCCTGGGCGCTTTTTGGTTTCTCCTGGCGGTCAGCTTGGTCCCCCTCCTGGCGCGGGGCGAGGGAAGCCCCTCGGCCTTCATGCTCTTCGCCGTGAACACCGTGATCGCAATTTTGTTTTGGACGAGGCGCGAGAAGAAGCGGGTGACCGACTCGGCCCGCGACCGCCTGATCACCTTGGTTTGCATCCTCTTGAGCTTCTCGCTTCGCCCCGCGGCGGGCGCCTCGGTTCTCCCGGGGGCGTGGGCGTCGGGGCTGATGACGGCCTCCCTCGCCCTCGTGCTCGCGGCCTATTTCAGCCTGGGCCGCTCCTTCGGCCTCATCCCGGCCGACCGGGGGTTGAAGGTGGGAGGCCTCTACGCGTGGGCCCGCCATCCGCTCTACGGGGCGGAGATGCTGTTTTTCGCGTCGTTCCTCCTGGCCAATTTCACGGCGCGCAACGCCCTCTTATCGGCGGGGCTGTTTTTGAGCCTTCATCTGAGGGCCCTGGCCGAGGAGCGCCTGTTGGGCCAGGACGAGGCGTACCGGGCGTACTGCCGGCGCGTGCGCGCCCGCTACTTCCCGAAGCTGGTGTGAGGGATGGTGACAACGCTCTGCAGCCTGTCGAGATCAGCCGTCGCGCTCGCCGCCGCGGCCTTCCTCTCTGGTTGCTCCTTCGGCGGAGGAGGGGAGGCGGCGAGGCGGGAGGTGGCGCGGGTAGACATGTCCGCCGGTCGGGGGGCGTGGGTGCCCCTCCACCTTTCGCGGGAGTCGTTCATCGCCGCCGAGAAGCGCCTGAACCAGGATGTCCGCGTGGGAATGTCCCGTGGCGAGTTCTTCCAGGCGATGAAGCTGAACCCCCTCGCGGGCGGGGATGGCGAGGCGCAGCTTGTCGCGGGCGAGGGTTGGTTCTCGGACATCTCGAGGAGGAACAGGGTCGGCGAGGTCGAGATCGAGGAATACTCTTTCGGCTACTTCGAGAGCTACCGGTTGAAGGAGCGCTTCGCCGTCATCCTGGAGAAGGGCGCGGTGGCGCGCATCGTCCGCTCCCCCTGGCCCGATGGGTACGCTCCGCCCCAGCCCCCCGGCGCCCTCACCGCCAGCCTGGTCAGCCTCGAGGAGGAAACCCGCCTGATCCAGGCCTTTTATCAGGAGCGGCTCCAGAGCCGCGCCTCCTTCGAGCAGATTCTCCCCCACCTGCGGCGGGTCCGCCCCGGCTGGACGAGCGCGGAGCTCCGCCTCGCCCTCGGGGGAAGCCTCTACCGGCTCTCGAACGGCCTGGTCTACTTCCAGGAGGGCCTGTTGTGGGGCAACGGGTTTACGGAGACCACCAACGGCCCGTTGCCGGTCGTGATCCTCCCCTTCGGCTACCGCACCTCGGACGGGAGGGTGCACACCGAGGTGATCGTGCGGGCCGAGGGCGGGCTCGTGACCGCGGTGTTCTGGCAGGAGGACGCCAGGCGGGGGTCGTCGCCCGGGGGAGAGAGAAAGTAAACGGGGCTTCCCGCGGCCGCGCCCCCGCCGGCGGAGGGCGCGCGCGGGGGAGAAGGCGCCGCCCACCCCGAGGCGGCGATGCCCCCGAGAAATTGCCTGATGGGTTTTCGCCCTCAAGAGGAGGCTGGAGATGGCAGCAAATTTGAACGTGTTGGTGATACTCATGTTTTTGTGGCTTCTCGTTTTGACGGTCGCCTTCGTCATGCATTGGATCAAGGTCGAGCGTCATATGGATTTCGGCAAGCAGTGGGGCACGAAGGTCTCGGACAGCCTGAGGGGCAAGGTCATCGGGAAGGGCTGACGCCGCGCTCGCGGCCGCACGCCGGGTTTTCCGTCTCCCCCCGGGGGAGGGCTCCCCCGGGGGGAGACGCTGTTTTTGGGGGCCCTGGCCCGCGCGGGTGGCCACAGGTGAAAGCCGCTCCGCGCGGCGCTATAATGCGCCCCACGCAGAAGCGCCCATCTGGCGGGACCTCCGATGCGGCGGTTGCCGGAACCGCCGGGGAGACTTTATGACCGACGGGTTGGCCGGATTTCGGCGCCGGATCGATGAGTGCGACGCTCAGATCGTCCATTGGATCAACGAGCGCCTCAAGGTGTGCCAGGAGGTGGGCCGTTTCAAGGTGGAGCACGGGATGCGGGTGCGCGTTCCCGAGCGGGAGGAGGAGGTCATCGCCCGGGCGCTCGGCCGGAACCAGGGCCCCTGTTCGCCGGAGACGCTTGAGAAGCTCTTCCGCATCTTGATCGAGACCGCTGTCGTCCTCGAGCAGCAGCAGGGTGAGGACCGCCCGAAGGGAAAGCCCTAAAGCGAAAGGATGAGCCTCCCGCCCGGGCGGCGGCGGGCCCCGGGCGCGCCGCCCTTCCCCCGGCCTTGCCGCAATACGGCCGCGCCCGCCGGGGAGCCGGGGCGCTCCCTGGAGAGAGATGCCATGGAAGCGATGTCTTTTGTCTGGCTGGTTGGCGCCGCCGCCCTCGGGGCGGCCGCGGGGTGGTTCGCCGCCCGGGCGGGCTCCTCCGCCGAGGTGGCGCGCCTGGAAGCGACCCTCGAGAGCGAGAGGAAAGCCGCCGAGGCGAAGCTGTCCTTCTTCAATGAGGAGACCGAGAAGTTCCGCGAGGCGTTCAAGGCGCTCTCCGCGGACGCCCTCAAGGACAACCGGCAGGAGTTTCTGGACCTGGCGCAGCGCTCCTTGCTGGCTCCCATCAAGGAGTCCCTGGACAAGGTGGGCACCCAGGTGAAGGAGATCGAGCGGGCCCGTCAGGAGGCTTACGGCAGCCTGACCGAGCAGGTCCGGTCCATGGTGACCGCCGAGGAGAAATTGCGCTCGGAGACGGGGAACCTGGTCAAGGCTCTCCGCTCACCCATGGTCCGGGGGCGATGGGGGGAGATACAGCTCCGGCGCGTGGTCGAGTTCGCGGGGATGCTCCCTCATTGCGACTTCGTCGAGCAGGAGACGGTCGCGACCGACGGAGGCCGCCTGCGCCCGGACATGATCATCCGGTTGCCGGGCGGGAAGAACGTGGTGGTGGACGCCAAGGTGCCCCTCATGGCCTACATGGACGCCTGGGAGGCGCCCACCGAGGAGGAGCGCCGCGCCAAGCTGAAGGATCACACGCGTCTCATCCGCAGCCATGCGGCTGCGCTGAGTGATAAGCGGTATTGGGATCAGTTTGCCTCCACGCCGGAGTTCGTGGTGATGTTTCTCCCGGGAGAGAGCTTCTTCAGCGCCGCCCTGGAGCAGGAGCCGGACCTGATGGAGGATGGCTTCAAGCGCGGCGTCATCCTGGCGACGCCCACGACTCTCTTTGCCCTCCTTCGCACCGTGGCCTTTGGGTGGCGGCAGGAAGGCATCGCCGAGAATGCGCAGAAAATCAGCGAGCTGGGGGCGGATCTCCACGATCGGGTGAGGACCTTGGCGGGGCATTTCGCCGGCCTCGGGAAGGGACTCGACCGCGCGGTGGATGCGTTCAATCGGGCGATCGGCTCCCTTGAGTCCCGGGTGCTCGTCTCCGCGCGGAAGCTCAAGGACTACGGAGCGGCGTCGGGGCAGGAGGTCGAGATCGTCGAACCGGTGGAGAAGAAGACGCGCTCCTTGCAGGAAGCCCAGGCCCCCGGGCTGCTCGGCGCCCTGGAGGAGGCCGAGGAGGCGGAGGGGCGGGCCGGCTACAAGTGACGCAGCGCGGGGTGCTTGCGCCGCATGCCGTCCTGGAACCAGCGCGGGTAGGAGGCCCAGTTGACCTCGATGTGGGCGAGGTCCTCCGCGTCGGGGTCGAGGTGGTTCAGGAGGCCGGAGGGGGGGAGCGCGAGGGGGACGGAGACCACCTCGCCGCGCACGGCGAGGATCTTGCGCGCCTCGACGAGCTGGCGCTCTTCCTCATCGAGGGCTTCGACCGCGTGGAAGCCCCGCACCACCTGGTTGAGGTAGGCGCTGATCGCCTCGAAGTTGCGGTCGAACTCCTCGATGGGCTCTTCGCATTCGTGCTCGAAGTGGAGGTGCCCCTCCCGGACCTTCTCGCAAATTTCCCAGATGGGCATCTGCGCCGTGAGGGGGAGGTACTCGTCCACCAGGGCGTCGGCGAGGTTTTGGCAGTCCGTCCCGGCGAGGACGAGATCGAGGTAGTAGCGGTGGCGCCTCATGCGGGGCGGTTCTCCCGGGGGGTGCCGGAGGGCCATCAGGCTCGGGGTTTCCCCCGGCGCTGTCAAGGCGCGGCGGGGGGCCGGGGCGGGGGCTTGTCAGGCGGCGGGGGTTTGCGTAAATAGGATGCATGGGAGAATCCCCGGGCCGCAGGCGCGCTGAGGGCGAGGAGGAGCGTTTGGAGATGCGGAAGGCCATCGGGCGGGGGGTCGCTCTCGTCGCCTTTGCGGTGTTCTCCGCTGGCTGCGGCGATCTGGTATCGCCGGGGGTGCAGGTGGTGACCGACCCGCCGGGGGCGGCGGTGCACCTGGGGGAGGAGAAGATCGGCGACTCGCCCGTCCTGATCCCCCTGCGGCGGATCAAGGATCACTCATTGGACACGCTCACCATCGTCATCTCGAAGGAAGGCTACGCCACCAGCCGGCTCGTCCTGAACCAGCGTGGGGGCGTCCTCCGCGTGCCGCTCCAGAAGCAATAGATCGGGAGGCGGCTCTTCCTGTCTCGATGAAGGGGGGCCTTGCGGACGGGAGGAGGGCGCTTCCCCCCTTCCCGGGGGCCCGCCAGGGGGAGGTTTTCGTGCGCAGCCACGGGATGGGGCTTCTCGTCGAGCTTCTCGATTTCGAGCCCGGCTGCGAGGAGGCCGTCCGCGCCTGGCTGGACGGCGAGTACCTGGACCGCCGGATGGAGGTCGGGGGGATCGCGGGGGCGGCGACCTACGAGGCCATCCGGGGGTCGCCGCGCTTCCTGAACTTGATCGAGGCCGAATCCGTCCACGTCTTCTACCAAAAACCCTTCCTCGCCCTGGGCGCCTCCCCCACCGAGCGCGACCGGGAGATGGAGAAGAAGCGCGCCGCCGGGGTCCGGCTGGTCTGCGCCCAGATCCACCCGGGGCTGCCCGTCCCCGCGCCC
>CAYMWZ010000166.1:0-6780 GCA_964394385.1 uncultured Nitrospinaceae bacterium
GACCTGGACGGAGAACGATCTTCGGCACTCCTGATCGGTCGCCAGAATGTCCGCGCCGATGGCGCTCCGCGAGGTGGGCGAGGCGATCAGCCCGTGGCGGGAAAGCTCCGCGGCGACCAAATAAACGCCCCGCATGCCGGTCAGGTGGCCGCGCCCAGCCGGCGCGCTCGCAACTCCGCGATCCGTTGTTGGTTTGGACGGCATGGGAGCGGCCGTCCGCCTCAAGCGGCGACCTCGACCGTCGCGTAGAAGTCAATCTGCCGCTTCGTCTTGCGCGGCCGGACGGCCCGCGTGCGCGGATGGGGGATCGGCTGCCTGTCTTCCCGCAATCCCCGGAGGTGAAGGGCGATCGCGGACTGGATCCGCCGGAGGGCGGCGTCGATCGTCTTTCCGGTCGCCACGCACCCCGGGAGGTCGGGGACCGACGCCCCCCAATCGCTCTCCGGGTCCTTGTTGATCCGCACCAAGTATTGAAATTTTCTCATTTCTGGCCTCTTTTCAGCCCAGCCTGCCGGAGGACCGACCCGAGGGTGCCTTTCGGCATGTCGTCGCCCGGATGGCCGTTCACGGTGACCCGGCCCGGCTTCGTGGGATGCTTGAACTGGCGATGGCTCCCGCGGGTCACCACCAGAATCCAGCCCTCGCGCTCCAGGAGTCGAATCACTTCCCGGACCTTGAAGCCCCTCTCCTGTCAGCGACTATCTTATCTTCTGCTTCGGTTGAGGGATAGCGCCCTTGCCGTGGGGCCGCGCACTTTCTCCCTAGTGCCCGCCCGCCTTGTGCCACTCCGGGAGGAGCACGATCGAGTTGGGGTTCAGGCCCTGGTTCTTCAGGGTGTCCACGCTGGCGATCTTCTTGCCCTCCGCGAGGTCGACGACCGAGATCGAGCCGTCGCTCATCCCCGGGAGGTTGAGCAGGCTGTTCTGGACGAAGGCCAGCCGCCCGTCCGGGGAGAAGGCGACGTGGTGCGCCCCCGCCGCCGCGGGGATGGACTTCAAGAGCTGGGGCTTCGTCTTGTCCGCCCCCAGGGCGAAGACGTGGAGGGCGCCCGGCGCGGCGGCCGTCGTGACGTAGAGGCGGTCGGCCCCCTCGCTGAAGTAGATCTCGAGGGGGACGCCCGCCTTCACCTTCGAGAAGTCGAACGCCTGGGCGAAGTCGAAGGCCTTCTTCGCCGGGCTCCAGCGGGCCGTCCAGAGGGTGCCCCCGAACATGTTGGTGATGTAGGCGACGGGCGGGCGTGCCCCGGGGACGAAGACGACCTCGACGGGCGCCTCGCCCGAGGGGGAGGGCTTGAGGGAGACCTTGTGGGTGGAGAGGGGCCGCCCCGTGCTGGCCTCGATGACGGTCACCGTCTCCCCCGGGTCCCCCAGGTCGGAGGCGCGCACGGTGCTCGTGACGATCATGCGGTCGATGCCGTTGTGGACGCCGATCCCGTGCGGGTAGCGGATGAAGGGCCGCTTGGGCGGGGGGGCGGAGACGGCCTTGATCGGCTTGTCGTTCGCCGCGTCCCCGTAGATGACGTTGTCCGAGCCCATGCAGGTCAGGTACCAGGTCTTCCCGTCCTCCGAGAACATGACGTCCTCGCCCACCTTGCACTCGGGGACCGGCACCGTCTTGACCCGCCAGGGGAAGCGCTTCATGTCGATCACGCGGAGCTCGCTCCGCCCGAGGGCGGTGACGTAGGCCTTGCTCGCGTCCCGGTTGTAGAAGATGTGGTGGGCCACCAGGTCCGGGGGGAGGGGGATGTCCATGAGGATCTTCCCGAAGTTCCCGGACTTGGGGTCCACGTCGATGACGGCGATCCCCTCCCGCCGGAAGCCCTGCTCGGGCTTGGTCTCGTAGTTCACCATCGCCAGGATCTCGGCCCCCGCCGCCGGGGCGAGGAGGGCAACGAGCGCCAGGGCGCCAATGAGGGTGCGCGTCGTCCGCGTCATGGTTGGGATTCCTCCGTGGGGTCTTTCCCCGAGGGTGCCTCCCCCCCGCCCGGCCAGAAGGAGCAGCCCGCGTAGGCCCGCTCCACCCGCCGCAGCGCCGCGGGGGGGAGCCGCACCCCCTCCACCTCGACCTCGCGCACGCCCGGGTGCTGGAGGAGCCGCTGGCGCACCCCCAGGGCGTAGGTGACGGCCTTCAGGGCGCACCCGCGGCAGGCGCCCCCGAAGGCGAGGCGGAGGCGGCCCTCCTCCGAGGCCTCGAGGAGCTCGATGTCCCCCCCGTGGATGCGCAGGAGGGGGCGGATCTGGCTCTCGATGAGGGCCTCGACCTCCCGGGCGAGCGCCGCCGGCGCTTGAGGCGCCCCCTCCATCTCAGGCCCTCCTCCCCGCGAGGCCGAGCTCGCGCTTCTTCTCCTCGATGTCCACGCCGAAGAGCCGGGCCTGGTTCTCGCCCAGGATCTTGCGCTTGTCCGCCTCCGTGATGGGAGGGTAGCCGTAGCGCTCCTGGAGCTCCTCGTCGATCTCCATCTCCCAGAACCACTCGATGACGGGCTGGGGGTTCCCCAGGAGGGGCGCCTCCGAGCCCCAGAGGATGCGGTCCGCGCCCACGTCGCGGAGCAGCCGGCCCATGTAGGTCTTGAACTCCCAGGGGGCGACGAGGGGCAGGTGCATCGTCCCCGAGAGCACCAGGACGACGTTCGGGAAGCGGGCCGCGATGTAGACCGTCTCCTCGAAGTAGGGGAGCGCCAGGTGGTGGATGGCGAAGATGAGGTCGGGGAAGTCCATGGCGGGCTGCTGGATGTCGAGGGGGGTCAGGTCCTCCAGCCGCGCCCGGGTGATGGGGAACCCCTTGTGGAACTGGAACACGCGGATCCCCAGGTCGCGCCCCCGCTCGTAGATGGGGTAGGCGAGCTTGGGGTCGTCGCAGCGCCAGGAGCGGCCGTCGATGTGGGCGTTGTAGAACTTGAGGGACTTGGCCCCCATCTCCTTCACCTGGCGCTCCATGTCCTCGAGCGCCCCCGCGAGGCTCGGGTACATGGGGTCCACCCCCCCGCAGAAGAGGACCCTCTCCGGGTGGGCCCGGGCGAACTCGTACTGGGCCCGCACGGGGGAGAAGCCCTCCTTGTAGACGTCGTAGAGCACGACCGCCTGCGCCATGGCCATGTCGGTCTCGGAGTCCTCGAAGAGGAGCTTCCCCAGGTCCTCGGCCGTCCACCGGCGGGCGAAGCCCCCGATGGGGTCCCCCCCGCCGTAGGCCCTCTCCTGCCCCTTGGGGCGGCGGCCCCGCCCGATCTTCAAGTGCCAGAGCCGGTCGAGGCCGCTGTCGGGCCGCGCCAGGTTCTCCTCCGAGAGGTCGTACATGTGGACCACGTTGTCGAAGATGAAGACCTCGCCCCGCAGCATCTCCGCGCTCTCCCCCAGGAACTCGCCGCCGGAATGCGGGCATCCTCTCAGCGATCCGCCCGCGCCGCAAGGCGAGGGGCCCCTCAGTACCTCCCCACGCCGGGGTCCACCTCCCTCGCCCAGGCGTCGATCCCCCCGGCGAGGCTCGCGGCCCGCTCGAAGTCGCGCCCCCGGAGGAACTGGGCCACCATCAGGCTCCGCTGGCCCAGGTGGCAGAAGGCGACGATGGGGATCTCGTCGGGCAGCTCCACGCTCCGCGTCGGGATCTCCCCCATCGGGATGTGGAGCGCCCCCTCGATGCGGGCGAGGGCGAGCTCCCCGGGCTCGCGCACGTCGAGGAGAAGAACCCGCTCCCCCCGCTCGAGGCGGGCCTTGAGCTCTCTCGGCGCGATCTCGATGGGCTCCATCTGGTCTTCCCCTTGAGGTCCTCCCCGGCCCTCCGATCGTGCGGGCGAATCCCGCCGGGCGCCAGCGCCCTCCCTAGGGGGCGCGGTAGGGCTCGCCCCGCTCGTAGAGCTGGAGGAGCCCCCGGATCTGGGCGGCCTCCTCGGCCAGCCCCGCCTCCTCGGCCAGGCGGAGGGCTTCGCGGGCGGCGCGGGTGGCCTCCTCGAAGCGGCCCAGCTCGGCCAGGGCCGCGGCGAGGGAGTTGAGGGCCACGGGGTCCCGCTCCTCTCCCTCGAGCGCCCGCCGGGCGAGCCGCAGGGCCTCCTCCCCGTCCCGCCACTCGGGCCGGGGCGCGGTGGCGAGGAGCCAGGCCAGGAGGTGCGCCGTGGGGCGATCGCCCGGGTGGCGGCGCAGCCCCTCCCGGAGGGCGGCGATGGCCTCCCGGTAGCGCCTGAGCTGGGCGAGGGCGAAGCCCAGGTTGTAGTGCGCCTCGGGGAGGCGGGGGTTCGCCTCCAGGGCGCGGGCGAACTCCCGGGCGGCCCTTTCGATCTCGCCCATGCGCATCCGCGCCATCCCCAGGTTGTTGCGGGCGGCCGCCAGGCCGGGCGCGAGCCGGAGTGCCTCCTCCAGCTCCACGACCGCCTCGGCGAGGCGCCCTCCCTGGATGAGCACCCGCCCCAGGTTGTTGCGGGCGCCGGGGTGGGCGGGGTCGGCGGCGAGGGCCCGCCTGAGGTAGCCCTCCGCCTCGGCGAGCCTCCCCAGCCGCAGGAGGGCGGCGCCCATGTTGCTGAGCGCGTTGGGGTGCCCGGGCCGGTGGAGCAGGGCGGCCTCGTAGTGGCGGATGGCCTCCCCGGCCTCCCCGCGCCGGGCGAGGAGGCTCCCCAGGTTGTTGTGGGCCATCCAGCTCTGGGGGTTCTTCGCCAGGGTGTCGCGCCAGAGGGTCTCCTCGTCGCGGTAGATGCGCCCCTGCCGGAGGGTGAGGAGAGCGAGGAGGACGAGGAGGGCCCCCGCGGCGGCTCTCCCCGGCGCCCCCCGCCCTCCCCACGCCTCCCAGGCGCGGGCGAGGGCCCCCGCGGCGAGGGCGATGGGGCCCAGGCTGGCCAGGTACTGGAAGTGGTCGGCCACGAAGGAGAAGCGCATCGGGTAGACGTTCAGGAAGCCCAGGACCGGGGCCAGGGTGACGGCGTAGAAGAGCGCCGCCGCGGCCGGCCCCCGGCCCAGGCGGCCCCGCCAGCGCCAGAGGGCGAGGGCCACGATGAGGACGCCGAGGAGCGCGGCGTGGTGGAGGGGATTCCCCGGGTCGATCGTCCAGCGCGGGTAGGTGAAGACGAGCTCGGCCGGCCAGAGGAGCTTGTAGAGGTAGAACCAGAGGATCCGCCCCGCGAGGAGGAGGCGCTGGAGGGGGTCGAGGTCCCACTCGGGCCCCTCGGCCCCCACGTGGCGCACCTCGAGCCAGGCCGTGAAGAGGCCCGAGGAGGCCCCCGCGATGAAGAAGGGGAGGAGGCGGAGGACGAGGGGGGCCCCGATGCGCGCCCCCCCGTGCCAGAGGAGGATGAGGGCCGCCGCGGGCAGGCTCGCCGCGACGCTCTTGCTGAGGAGGGCGCACAGGAAGAGGAGGAGCGCCCCGGCGTAGCGGCCCGCGCGACGGCTCGCCTCGAAGACGAGGTACTGGCGCAGGGCCAGGAGGTAGAAAAGTCCCGAGAGCACGTTCTTGCGCTCGGCGATCCAGGCCACCGACTCCGCGTGCACCGGATGGAGGGCGAAGAGGGCGCCTGCCAGCCACGCCCCCGGGATCCCGAGCGCGCCCAAGATGCGCCAGGCCAGGAGGGCGTTCGCCGCGTGGAGGAGGACGTTCACCAGGTGGTAGCCCAGGGGATGGAGGCCCCAGAGCTTGTGCTCCACCCAGAAGGAGGTGAAGACGAGGGGGTAGTACTGGGGGGTCTGGGCCGTGAACCAGATGCGGCGCAGGCCCTCGAGGTTCTCGATCAGGGGGTTCTCGGTCAGGTAGTCCGGGTCGTCCCAGATGTAGCCCCCCGCCAGGGCCGTCGCGTAGGCGGCGAGGGTCATGGCGAGGAGGAGGAGGCCCCAGGCCCACTCGCCGCCGCCGGCGGCCTCGGGGGGGGCCGCGGGGACGGCCTCCTTCCGGCGTCGCGGGGGGCGTCTCGGGGCCATCGGGGGGCGCCTCCTCCTTTCATGGGCAGAATGAGCATAGGGAAAAGGGCGCCCCTATCCAAATTGGTGGGGCCGCCCGTTGGTGGTAGATTTCCGGGCCATGCGCTCCTTCGGCACGACTTTCCCGGCCCGCCGCCTCCCCGGCGCGGCCCTCCTCGCGGCCCTGGCCCTCGCCCTCTCGGCGGCGGGGCCGGAGGCCAAGGTGGGGCCCGGCGAGAACGCCCGGCCCAAGCTCCGCATCTCGCACGCGGGGGAACTCCTCGTGGCCTCCCCGGCCATGCCCGACCCGCGCTTCCGCGAGTCGGTGGTCCTCCTCCTCCAGCACGACGAGGGGGGCGCCCTGGGGCTCATCGTCAACCGCGTGCTCGCCCGGGTGAAGCCGGCCGAGCTCTTCGCCCAGCACGGCCTCGAGGCCCCGGCGGGCGGGGGCGAGGTCGAGGTGCACTACGGCGGCCCGGTGGACCCGGACCGGGGCTTCGTCCTGCACTCGGCCGAGGGGAGCCCGCCGCCCCTCATCCGGGTGAACGAGCGGGTGGGGGTGAGCCCCGTGGAGCAGGTCCTGCGCGCCATGGCCCGGGGGGAGGGCCCCCGCCGGGCCGTGTTCATGGTGGGCTACGCCGGCTGGGGGCCCGGCCAGCTCGAGGAGGAGATGCGCCGGGGCGCCTGGTTCACGGCCCCCGCGGACGAGGACATCCTCTTCGACCCCGCCCAGGCGACCAAGTGGCGCCGCGCCATGGAGCGGAGGTTCAGGACGCTCTAGGGAGGGAGGGCGCCCCTGACCCCGAAGGATCCAAGAGTCCGCGAAGATCCCCCCCCCGCTTTGTGACCCCGCTCACAGTTCTCCCCCCCCGTGTCTCAGTTTGAGTGGCCCCCGTCACAGCTTGAGCCT
>CAYMWZ010000167.1:0-6732 GCA_964394385.1 uncultured Nitrospinaceae bacterium
AGCTCTACCTCGAGATCCTCCCGCCCGCCGGTCAGGACGAGCCGCGCCTCCCTCGCCTGGACGCGCACCCCGGCGAAGGCCTCGAGGAGGAGGGGCAGGTTTTTGTGGCGCTTGTGGTTGCCGGCGTAGAAAAAAAAGGGCGCCTCCCCCACCTGGGCCATCCCCGGCGGAAGGGGCGGGGCCGGGCCCTCCCCCCAGCCGGGGGGGAGGGCGTTGTAGGTCACCCGCACCTTCTGGGGGGGGACCCCCAGGTGGGCGAGGATGTCCCTCCGGGTGTTCTCCGAGACGGCGAGGAGGAGCCGGGCCCGCCGCGCCGTGCGGCGCGCCATGACCCAGGAGGCCCGCCAGGCGAGCCGCGAGGGGCACAGTTCGGGGAAGAGCTGGTGGATGAGGTCGTGGATGGTCGCCACCATGGGGGTTCCCCCGAAGGCGGGGGCGGAATAATGGGGGTGGTGAATGAGGTCGAGCCGCTCGCGGCTGACGGCGCGCGCGAGGCGCACCTGCTCGGCCAGGGAGTAGGGCGCCGCCTCGGCCTCGGCGATCGAGAAGTTCTCCCCGGGCGGCGGGAGGCGCCCGCGGTCGGCCCGGCGCACGAAGAGGACATACTCGTTCTCCGCGTCGAGCCGCCGGAGGCCCTCCAGAAGGTTGCGCAGGTAGGTGCCGATGCCGCTCATGAAGATCATGCGGGCGTCGATGCCTATACGCATCTCCGCACCGCCTGGTAGACCGCCTCGACATCGAGCTGGGCCATGCACGAGTGGTGGTCGCAGGTGGCCAAGCCGCATCCTTCGCACTCGATGCGCTTGCGCATCACCAAGACCGCCGCGCCCCTCGGGCCCCACTCGGCCGGATCGTTCGTCCCGCTGAAGACGCAGATGACCGGCACCCCCAGCGCCGCCGCGATGTGGCCCGGGCCGGAGTCGTTCCCCACGAAGAGATGGCACGCCTTGGCCACCGACAT
Organism: uncultured Nitrospinaceae bacterium; assembly: GCA_964394385.1. Taxonomy (GTDB): domain Bacteria; phylum UBA8248; class UBA8248; order UBA8248; family UBA8248; genus CAYMWZ01. Next base: position 962 of record CAYMWZ010000167.1, read on the forward strand.
GAAGGCGCGCAGATGGGGGAGCTTCCCGCAGAGATCCACCACGCGCCCGGCCGTCCGGGGCCCCCGAAGCCCGGCCAGGACGGCGTCGGCGACGGGGCGGTCGTCCGGCCCGCCCACCAGGAGAACCCGGGCCGGGAGCTCCGAGGCCACCCGATCGATCAGGCGGGAGAACTTCTCCGCCCTCCAGCGCTTGGTCGGAAGCCCCGCGCCGGGATGCACCCCCACGAGGAGCCTGGAGGGGTCCAGGCCATGGGCGCGCAGGAGGGCCCTGCCCTGGTCGACCTCGTCCTTCGAGAGGCGGATCTCGGGGTTGATCGTCTTCTGGGGGCCGAAGCCGGCCTCCTCGAGGAGGGCGAGGTTGCCCTCCACCTGGTGGCGGCCCCGGACCTCCCCCCCCTCGGCGTCCAGCCAAAACCCAAGGCCGGTGATGCCCCGCCCCACCAGGTAGCGCACCCCGGCCAGGCGCGCAGCCAGGATGAGCTGAAAGTCCCCCCTCAGGTCGACCGCCAGGTCGTAGGGGCCTCCGATCTCGCGCGCCCGCCGGCGCAGGAGGCCCGCCAGCGAGAGGACAGCCCCCACGCCCAGGCGCACCCGCTTCGGGCGCACGAGCCAAGGGGCGGAGAAGATCAGAAACTCGACGCCGGGCCAATCCTGGGGATCGGCGCTGAAGAGGGGGCGGGCCCATGGCCCGATGAGGAGGTCGATGCGGGCCTCGGGCAGGGCCTCGCGCAAGGCGCGCACCGCCGGCAGGGCGAAGACCACGTCTCCCAGATGGTCGGGGCGCATGAGGAGGACCCGCTCGATGGCGCGGGGGCGCTCCCGTGCGCTGCGCAGGAGCCGGTCGCCCAGGGCGTCGATCGAGCGGAAGGCGCGCCGCACCCAAGGCTCGCGGTAGGCGTAGGAGCGGAGGCGGGGGGACATGCCCGGAATCTCGGGCCTCAGGGGGGGAGCCATCCGGGCCGGGATCGCGAGCGCGCGCTCGGGGAGCGGGATCGGATGCGCCTCTGCGTTGGGTTCCCTCAACACCTCTTCCATGTTCTTTGGCCCTGGCCCGGGGCGCTCGGCCCATTCTCCATCAAAACACATCCCCAGCGGAAGACAAGCTCGCCCTCACATCATAGCCCACCCGATCCAGGATGGGCGCTCGGCGAGGAGCCCTCGCCGCGATCGGCCCCGTGCGATTGAGAGACGCCAGACGGCACGAACCTCATCAACAGGGAAAAAAGGAGCACGCCCGACGCAAGAACCAAGGAGGAGCGGTGCGTCAACATGATCTTCAAGTCATCTGGCCGCACGAGGGAAGCGAAAAGGAAGTTCCCGCTCTCCCAGAAGCACGCCTCGATATCCGGCGCGCGCAGGAAGCACTCCTTGAGATGAATGTCATTCACGGAGGCACCGATGTGATATCCGACCACGCTCATCGCGCCGACGAGCGCGAGCGCCGCCCGCGCCGGCGCCCCCGCCGAGCGCCAAGACGTCTTGACCCACAGAGCAAGGTAGACCGCTCCGAACACCGAGAGGGGGAGAAGAAACCGGGGCCCCCAGCCCCCGGCGCCGTGCCACGCGAACCACTTCGAGTAGACGAAGAGCAAGGCGACAGAATAGGCCAGAGAAAGGAGCACGAACCGCCGGGCCTCCTCGCTCAGCCCGCCTGGCCGCAGCCAGAGCCAGATCCCGAGAAAAAACGCGGGGACGAAGAAGAGGATCCCCCTCGCGGGGGAAAACAACTGCCCCGCCAGCCCGGCGAGCAGCGGCGCTGAGAACCAGCCAAGATGCGCAAAGCCCGCCGGCGCGTAGCCAAAATCGAGGGGATTCCCCCGCCTGAGGAAATTCTCCCCCAAGGAGAGGAGAGCCCCCAGGGCGACGGCGCCTCCCCCCAGGAGAAGCCAGCGGGCGAGGGGCTTCCCCGCACGGGCGAGAGGAGAGATGCCCTTCCTCCGCCCCCCTGCCGGGAGGGCGGCGCAGAGGGCCACCGCCGCGAACGCAACGCCCAGCACGGGGTTCAACAGGACCGACGCGGATATCGGCAAGACGAAGGCGACCAACGTCTTGAAATCCCAGGGAAGATCCTCCCCTCCCCCGCGCCCGCTGAGGTAGGAGAGGGGCAGGACGCTCGTCAGCGTCCAGAGGCACTCCGAATAGAAATCCTTCGATTGCGGAAGAAGCATGCTGCCGAAGAGCAAGAAGACGGAGGCGGCTGCCGCCTCCCGCTCCCCAAGGCCGAAGATCCGCCGCATCGCCAGGAAGTACCAGAGAACGATCAGGAAGACGATGAGCTTGTTGAAACGCTGGACGACCTTGCGGATCCGCTCCAGGCGCCCTTCCTGGTACGCCGGCGAGCCGGGCCCGAGGCGCGTGCTCCACCGGAACCAAAGATCCCCCGCCACATAGAGGGGGGCCGCCAGGAGCGGCTGGAGGAGGGTGAATCGCTCGGCCGTCAGCCGCCCCTCGTCCATCAGCGCCTGAAGCGCGTTCCAGCGGGGCACGCCGTCGCCGCCGATTGCGCCCCGGTCCGAAAAAATGACGAGGGCGAAAACCAAGACCAGAAAAAGACTCCGGAAACCCTTGTCCATCCTCGCTCCCGCCTCAGCGCCCCAGGGGTCCCATTATACCGGGCCCCCGCGGATCAGCCGGCCCACCCGCCCCTCCACCCGGCTCTGAGGAGGTGGCGAAGCGCCCCGGCGGCCTCGGGCGGCAGGGCCCGCCCCCAGTGGAGCAGGACGGGGTAGAGGACGGCCGCCGCCGCGAGCCGCAAGAGGAGGGGGGCCGGGAGCCAGAGGAGGATGGCTCCCGCGGCGGCGGCCGCGGCGCAGGCCCGGAGGAGCGGCCCTCCCTCCGGCGCGCCCGCGCTCGGCCGCAGCACCGCCACCCCCGCCCCGAGCATGATCCCCTCGGCGATGAAGGTCGCCCAGCTCGCCCCCACGATGCCGAACCGGGGGATGAGGAGGGCGTTCAGGAGGACGTTCAAGAGGGCGAGGAGGCCGGCATAGGCCGTGAACAGCCGCTCCCTCCCCGCGGCCAGCGCCGCCGTGGTCATCACGTAGAGGAGGAAGTGAAACAGCGCCGCCCAGGCGAGGATCCGCATCGCCCCGGCGGCCGGCGCGTAGCCCGCGCCGTAGACCAGGCCCACGATCCCAGGGGCCAGAAGCGACCCTCCCATCCCGACGGCCAGCCCGGCGGCGGCGGCGAGGGATAGGGCGCCACGGTAGAGGCGGCGCACCTGGGCCGCGTCTCCCTGGGCGAAGGCGGCCGACATCAGGGGAAGGAGCGAGGTGGTGAGGGCATGGGGAAAAACGTCCAGCGAGCCCACCAGCTTGTAGGCGGCGGCGTACATCCCCACCGAGGCCGAGCCGGCCATCCACTCCAGCATCAGGAGGTCGCTGCGCGAGTAGGCCATGATGAAGAGATTCGCCGCCCCGACCGGGAGCGCCATCCCCAGGAGGCGCCTCCACAGGGCGGGGTCGAACCCCATGACCGGCCGGATCTCGCGCGAGCAAGCCCGCCAGAGCAGGAGGCAGCCGGGGAGGAGGGCCGCCACCTGGACCCCGATCAGGGCCGGGATGGGCCAGCGCGCCCAGGCCGCGGCCAGGAGGCAGGCCGCCGAGAAGAGCTCGCTCGCGACCCCGATGGAGGCGGGGGCGGCCATCCTGAGGCCCGCCTCGAAGGGCGCCTCGAACACCCAGCGCAAGGAGGCGACCCGGAACGAGACAAAGAGGATGAGGGAGGCCGCCAGGGCGGACCAGCGGGGCTCCCCGGCCGGGACGGTCCAGACGGCCACCGCGCACGCGGCCAGCCAGCTGCCGGCGGCGAGGAAGGCCTTGAGGACGAGGGCGCCCCCGAGGAGGCGGGGCGCCCCCGCCCGGTCCCGCGCGATCTCGCGGACGAGGATGGGGTGGAGGCCCAGGTCGGTGAGGACGGCGAACATCTCAGCGAAGGCGAAGGCGAAGGAGTAGACGCCGAAGCCCCGCGCCTCGAGGAGGCGGGCGAGGACCACCACCACGGCGATCCGGAGGAGCCGCTCAATCCCCTTCCCGGCGAGCACCCAGCCGGAGGTCTCCGCCGCGGCGCCGAGGCGGCTCATCGGCCCTCCCCTCTCCCCCCCGCGCGCCGCGCCGCGAGGGCGCGCTCGTAGAGCGCCTGGGTCTTCTCGGCCAAAACCTCCCAGGTGAACTCACGCAGGATCCGCTCCCTTCCCGCCGCCGCGAGCCTCTCGCGCAGCCCCGGCTCATCGCGCAGGCGCCGCAGCGCCCCGGCCAGGGCGGCCGCGTCCCCCTCGGGCACGACCAAGCCCTCGCGCCCGATCACGTGGGGGATCTCGCCCGAGTCCGAGCCCACGGGGACCGTCCCGCAGCTCATGGCCTCGATGAGGGGATGTCCGAACTGCTCGGCCCAGCTGGGCGTCGTCCGCGAGGGGAAGGCCATGACGTGCATGCGGCGCAGGTAGTCGGGGACCTCGGGCTGATCCACCCAGCCGGCGAACTCGACCCGGTCCCGTATCTTGAAGGAGGCGGCGAGGGCCTCCAGCTCGGCCCGCTGCGCGCCGTCACCGACCAGGAGGGCCCGCCACTCCCCCTCCAGGGCCCCCAGGGCGCGGAGCAGCACGTCCACCCCCTTCTCCCGGACGAGCCGGCCCGCGAACCCCACGGTGAAGGCGCGGGGGCGCTCCCCCGGCGCAGGAGGGTGGAAGATCCCCGGGTCCAGCCCGAACTGGTGGAGCACGGCCACCCGCGCCGGATCCGCCCCCTGCCGCAGGAGGCGCTCGCGCGCCGTCCGGCCCCCGGCGATCAGGACCTCCGCCCGTTGGAGCACGGCCCGCTCGATGGCCCGGCGGGGCCAGGAGAAGGGAAGGTCGAGGTTCTCCCACGAAAACACCAGGAGGGCGGGCCGGGGCCGCCAGAACCTGGCCGCCATCATCGCCTGGCCCGCCGCGAGGCTCCAGGGCTCCTCCTCCAGGTGGACCACCTCGGGGCGCGCCTCGCGCAACGCCCTCCACAGGCCGTCCCGGTAGAAGTGCCCGCCGACCCTTCCCCGGAAAAAGATCGGGCCGGAGAAAATCCGGCAGCCGTCCTCCTCGCCCGAGCGGGTGGCGTACTCCTGCCCCCGCTCCCGCCAGCGCGCCGGCACCAGGACCGAGAGCTCCAGCCCCGGCCGGGCCGCGAGAGCCGCCAGCTTGCCCCGGTTGATGGGGACGGCGCAGGCGTGGGAGATCACGAGGACGCGCATGGACGGCGGCATCCTTTCGCGGGGGGCGGGGGGGCGAAACCATCCGCCACTCTAGCCCTTGGCGGCGCCCCCCGACAAACCGCCCCCCTCCCGCGCCCGGCTTGACAGGGGCGGGAGGGCTTTGCGAACGTCAGGGCGGCCCTCGGGCCCTCTCCTCTCGAACCCGATCGGAGGCCCCGCCGTGGAGGAGCGAAGGCTGCGCCTGCGCGCTCTCATCGAAGCCGGAGAGCCGATCCTGGCTCCCGCCTGCATCGACGCCTTCAGCGCCCGCATGGTGGAGCAGGCGGGCTTCGAGGTGAACTACCTGACCGGGAACGGCGCCTCGGCGGCCGCCCTGGGCCGGCCCGACGTGGGGCTCATGTCGTTCCGGGAGGTGGCCGACATCTGCCGCAACGTCGTCCAGGCCACCGCCATCCCCCTCATCGCGGACGCCGACACCGGCTACGGAAACGCCGTCAACGTCATCCGGACGGTGCGCGAGATGGAGGCGGCCGGCGTCTCCTGCATCCAGCTCGAGGACCAGATCACGCCCAAGCGCTGCGGCCACC
>CAYMWZ010000168.1:0-6720 GCA_964394385.1 uncultured Nitrospinaceae bacterium
TACTTCGCGTAGGTGTAGTTGCGGAAGTCGGCGCCTTCGTCGACGAAGCGCTTCCCCTCGAGGTTCACCACGATCCCGAAGGGGTAGGAATGCTTCTGGAACGACTCGCCCACCGTGAGGTCGCCGAAGGGGGGCGCGTTCAGGTCCCAGGCCACGGCGTGGCAGCCGCTCCAATGGCCGTAGGGCTGGGCGCCGATCTCCAGGGCCATCCGGATCCCGTCGCCGGTGTTGTAGGGCGTGCCCCGGACCTTGGCGAGCTCCCAGCCCGGACCCAGGTAGCGGCAGCGCATCTCGGCGTTCGCCTCGAAGCCCCCCGAAGCCAAGACCACCGAGGGCGCCCGGACCTCGTAGGGCCCCTCGGGCCCGCGCACCTCGACGCCCGCGATCGCTCCGGTGCGATAGTCCGTCAGAAGCCGGGTCGCCTTGGAGCCGTAGCGGATCTCGACGCGCGCCTTCTCCGCGGCCTCGAGCAGCGAGTCCACCAGCCCCCGGCCGCCGCCCACGATCTCCAGGATCAGGCCGCCCCAGAAGCGCAGCTTCCCGTCCACGTTGAAGGCCTGCCGCCCGCTCGCCAGGATCAGCCGAAGGCCCTTGGACTGCATCCACTTGAGCGTGGGCAACGACTCGTTGATGAGGGTCGAGGCCAGGTCGCCGTCGGTTTGGAACTCGGTCACCCGCGCCAGATCGTCGAAGAAGTGCTCCGGCGTGTAGGGCTCGACCTCGACCGACTTCTTCTCCTCATCGGAGAGGTCGGGGACCAGGGAATAGATGTCCTCGACGCTACGGAAGGCGAAGCGGAACAAGCCGCCCGAGAAGGCCGAGTTGCCCCCGCGCCAAGCCTCGGGCGCCTTCTCAAGCGCCAAGACCTCGGCTCCCTGATCGCGGGCAGAGAGGGCCGCGCACAGCGCCGCGTTCCCGCAGCCCACCACCACCACGTCGAAACGCTTGTCCCCGTTGCCCATCGGAGCCTCCCCCGCATCACCCGGCCTGTGTCGTCATTTGGAACGGACCTTCCAGCGCATGGTAGCACGAAATCACCCGGCGGCCTCGGCGCTCCGCCAGCCCCTCCGCCCGCGCAGGCGCGCGATCTCCTCATCGCGCATTTCGAGCACCTCGCGGAGGATCTCCTCGGTGTGCTCCCCCAAGAGAGGCGGGGGCGCGGGGCGCGTCCCCCAGGTGCCCTCGGTCTTGATGGGGGTGTTGAAGGTCCGGATGCGCCCCAGGGCGGGGTGCTCCATCTCGACCACCATCTCCCGCGCCAGGATCTGCGGGTCCGCCAGGGCCTCGTCGATGCTCTGGATGGGTCCGCAGGGCACCCCGCGGGCCTCCATCCGGGCAAGCCAGCGGTCGGCGGTGTCCGCCCGGAAGATCGCGGCCAGCTTGGCGTCCACGTAGTCGCGGTTGGCCAGGCGGAGGGGCCGGTTCGAGCATCTTCGGGTCCTCGCGCCACTCGGAGTGGCCCAGCGCCTCGCAGAGCCCCTCCCAGAAGTGCTGCAAGGCGCAATCGAGGACCACCCACCTCCCGTCCCCGCACTCGTAGGCGCGGATGGGAACCACCGAGGGGTGGCTCGTCCCCAGGGGCCGGGCCACCTCCCCGCCGGTCAGGTAGTACTGCGCCCGGTAGCTGGAGAGGTAGATCTGGCAGTCCAGAAGGGAGACGTCCACCTTCTGGCCCGCGCCCGTCCTCTCCCGCTGGTAGAGGGCGGCGAGGATCCCGTGGGCGACGAAGAGGCTCCCCCCCATGTCCCCCATGGGCACCCCCATCCGCACCGGGGGGCGGCCGGGCTCGCCGGTGAAGCTCATGATGCCCCCCCGCGCCTGGACGATGAGGTCGAGGACGGGCTTGTCCTTCTCAGGGCCGGTCAGCCCGTAGCCCGTGACCGAGGCGCTGATGATGCGCGGGTTCACCTTCCGCAAGGTCTCGTAGTCGGCCCGGAGGCGCTCGAGCACCCCGGGGCGGAAGTTGTCGTAGACCACGTCGGAGCGCTTCACCAGCTCGAGAAAGAGGCGGTAGCCCTCCTCGTCCTTGAGGTTGAGGGCGAGGCTCCGCTTGTTGCGGTTGAAGGCGACGAAGTAGGCGCTCGTCTCCCCGACGTAGTGGGGAGGCATGTGGCGGGCCTGATCCTCCCGCCCGGGCAGCTCGATCTTGATGACGTCGGCGCCCAGGTCGGCCAGGATCATGCTGCCGAAGGGCCCCGCGAGGAGAACCGAGAGGTCGAGGATGCGGACGCCCTCAAGCGGCTTGCCCAAGGGGAGGACTCCTCCGGCGGCCCCTAGCGGGCGGCCGCCCCGGGGACGTGCTCGCGGATGTAGCGGACGATCTCGTCCATCCCGGCGTGGTGGTTGAACACCTCCGAAACACCCAGCGACTTGAGCTCGGCAATGTGCTTGTCGAGGATGTTCCCGCCGAGGATGACAAGCACGTCGTCGAGCCCCTCCGCCCGGATCCTGGCCATGAGCCTGCGGGCGACCCCCATGTAGGCGCCCGAGAGGACGCTCAGCCCGATGACGTCCACGTTCTCCTGGACCGCGGCGGCCACGATCTGGTCCACCGACTGGCGAAGCCCCGTGTAGATCACCTCCATCCCGGCGTCCCGCAGGGCGTGGGTGATCACCTTGACGCCGCGGTCGTGGCCGTCGAGGCCGGGCTTGGCCATCAGCACCCGGATCCGCCTGGCCCCCGCCGCTGCCATCTCAGACCACCGCCGGCTCCGCGTAGGTGCCAAACGTCTCGCGCATGACGGCCGTCATCTCGCCCACCGTGGCGTGGGCCCCGGCGGCCTCGATGAGGCGGGGAACGACGTTCTCCCGGGAGGCGCAGGCGGCCCGGAGGGCCTCGAGCGCCGCGTCCACCGCCCCCCCGTCGCGGCGGGCCTTGACCCGCCGCAGGCGCTCGAGCTGGCGGGCGAGGGTGGTCTCGTCCATCTCGTAGAGCTCCATGCGGGAGCCCGCGCGGTCCTTCTCCTCGGAGACGAACTTGTTCACCCCCACCCACACCTGCTCGCCCGAGGCGATCCTGCGCTGGTGCTCGTAGGCCTGGCGGGCGAGGAGCCTTTGGATCTCGCCGCTCTCGATGAAGGGCACGATGCCTCCGCGGGACTCGTAGTCCTCCACGATGGCCCCGATCTCCTCCTCGAGCTGGTCGGTCAGGGCCTCGACGGCGTAGCCCCCCGCGAGAGGGTCCACCGTGTCCGCCGCCCCGCTCTCGTGGGCGATCACCTGCTGGATGCGGAGCGCCGTGCGGATGGACTCGTCCGAGGGGATCTCGAAGGCCTCGTCGTAGCAGGCCATGTTGACCGAGCGGGTGCCCCCCAGCACGGCGGCCAGGGTGAAGAGGGTCTGGCGCACGATGTTGTTCAAGGGCTCCCGCGCCGCCATGCGGCTGCCGCAGTTGCCGGTCGAGAACTTGAGCTGCATGGTCTTGGGGCTCTGGGCGCCGAACTTCTCCTTCATGATGCGCGCCCACAGGCGCCTCGCCGCGCGCAGCTTGGCCACCGACTCGAAGAGGTTGAAGGGCCCCACCCCGCCCCCGATCGAGAGGTGGAAGGACATGGTGGGGACGAACGCGTCCACGTGAAGCCCCCGGGCGGTGAGCTCGCGGATGTAGGCCAGGGCGTTCAGGAAGGGAAAGGCGATGTCCTGGGCCACCGTGGCTCCCGTCTCGGCGATGTGGGTGGCCGAGACGCTGATGGCGTTCACGCGGGGGCAGTGCCTGGCGTTGTACTCGATTACGTCCGCCACAAGGCGCATCGAGGGGCGCGGAGGGAAGATCCAGGTGCCGCGCCCGATGTACTCCTTCAGGATGTCGTTCTGGAAGGTCCCCCGGAGCATCCCGCGCGGCACCCCCTGGCGGTCCGCGGCGGCGAGCCAGAAGGCGAGGATGATCGGCGCGGTCGAGTTGATGGTGTGGGAGACGCTCACCCGGTCGAGCGGGATGCCGTCGAACACCTCCACCATGTCCTCGACGGTGTCCACCGCCACCCCCAGGCGGCCCGCGTCGTCCTCGGCCCCGGGGTCGTCGGAGTCCAGCCCCAGCTGGGTGGGAAGGTCGTAGGCCATCGAGAGGCCGGTCTGGCCGTTCGCGAGGAGGAACTTGAAGCGCGCGTTGGTGTCGGCGGAGGTCGAGTAGCCCGCGTACTGGCGCATGGTCCAGAGCGCCCCGCGGTACATGGTGGGGTAGATGCCCCGGGTGTAGGGGGGCTCCCCCGGATCCCCCAGCTTCTCCTTGTAGCGGGCCGCCTCGGGGCTCCCCGGGTCGGGCCGGTAGACGACCGGGATCGCCTTGCCCGAGTTGTAGCGCGCCTCCCGCGGGGGGCGCCCCTTCGCCTCGGGCTTGCCGTCGCCGTCGGTATCGGGCGCCATGGGCCGGGCCTCGGTGGAGGGAGAGTCTGCGGTCGCACCGCCTATTGCTTATCACAGGGACCCGAAGCCGATCCAGGCCGCGCCTCCCCCTCGCGGGCGGCGTCAGCGGTCGAGCTCGAAGGGCCGGTCCCGGAGGAAAATGACGGGGAGCGCCGCGCTCCCGACCACCACGAGCAGGATGACCGAGTAGAGGGCGGGCGTCAGGAGGCCTATCTTCAACCCGACCGTCGCCGTGATGATCCCGAAGCTGAGCCGGTAATTGAAGAGGAGCCCCGCGAAGCGCCCCGAGGTGTTGAGGAGCCGGCGGGCCGGATAGGCGGTCCCAACGTACTTGAGCCCGCAGGCGACGGCGAACAAGACCGCCGCCGTCTTCAGCACCTCCGCGTCCACGAGCCGCAGGTTGTGCTGGGTGCCCGCCTGGAGGAAGAAGATGGGCGCGAAGAAGCTGAAGACGATCCCCTTGAGCTTCTCCTCCAGGATCTCGTGGTCCTGGACCACCTCGGACATGACGAGCCCCACGGCGAAGGCGACCACGGCGGGGTGCACCCCCCCGATCCGCTCGGCCATGAAGCCCATCCCGACCAGCACCGTGAGGAGGAACCTGAGCTCGAACTCCACCACGCTCCCCTGGTAGCGGCGGAAGATCCAATCTCCGAACTTGGGAAGGCCGACCATGGCGGGGATGACGACCAGCAAGAAGATGGCGGTCCCCCAGCCCAGCTCCCCCAGGAGGATGGCCAGGCCAATCATGCTGAGGACGTCAACCACCGAGGCCGCGCCGAGGAGGGTCTGGCCCACGGGGTCGCGGATCAGGCCGCGCTCCTTCAGGGCGTGATAGACCAAGGCGAGCGAGGTGGTGGAGAGGCCGATCCCCAGGAGCCCGGCCACCTGGGGCTCCAAGCCCAGGAGGTAGCGGGAGGCGGCGAAGACCCCGAGGAAGGGAAGCCCCAGGGACATGACGCCGATCCCCGCGCTCGCCCTCCAGGAGGAGCGGAGGCGGGGGATGTCCACCTCGAACCCGGCCATGAACATGAGGCCGAGCATCCCCATGTTCGCCAGGAACCGCAGCCAGTCCATCGAGGCGATATTGTCGAGGAAGAGCGTCAGGAGAACCCCCGCCAGGATCTCCATGATGGCGCTCGAGATCCCCAGCTCGAACGCCAGGCCCGCGGCCGAGACCAGGACGAGGGCCACGATGACGGAAGGATCCACGCGCTTATCCCTCGCCGCGCCATCCGGCGGAGCCGCCGGTGCGCTCTGAGCAGACTACCCGAAACCGACAAAAAAAGCGGGCCATCCTACCATCGCCGGAGGGCGGCCGCCTCGCCCTCCCCGGCGCCTCAGCGGTCCAGCTCGGAGGGGAGCTCCCGCAGGAAGATCATGGAGAGGGCCACGCTGCCCACCACCATCAGGAGGATGACCGAGTAGAGGCGCTGGTCCAAGATCCCCACCTCCAGCCCCACCGTCGCCGTGATGATCCCGAAGGTGAGCTGGTAGTTCATCAGGATCCCCGCGAAATGGGCGTTGATCTCGGTCAGCCAGCGGGTGGGGAGCATGGTCCCCAGGTACTTGAGGCCGTAGGCCGCCACGAACATGACGGCGGCCATCCTGAGGACATCCCCGTCGATCAGCCGGAGGTTGATCTGGGCCCCCGCCTGGAGGAAGAAGATGGGGGCGAGGAAGCTGAAGACGATCCCCTTGAGCTTGCCCTCCAGCTCTTCGTAGTCTTGGACCAGTTCCGCCAGCACCAGCCCCACGGTGAAGGCCATGATGGCGGGGTGAATCCCGGCCTTCTTCGCCACGATTCCCATCCCGAGGAGCACCATGAGGAGGAGCCGAAGCTCAATCTCGGCCGCGCTCCCCCGGTACCTGCGGAAGATCCACTGGCCCATCCGCGGCAGCCCGATGATGGTGGGGACCACAAACAGGAGAAAGAGGGCCGTCCCCCAGCCCACGTCTCCCAGGATGAGCGCGAGGGCGACCATGCTCAGGGTGTCCACCACCGTGGCCGCGCCCATCAGCGTGAGCCCGCTCTCCTTGGAGAGCAGGCCGCGGTCCTTCAGGGACTGATAGGTGAGGGCAAGGGAGGTGGTGGAGAGGCCAATCCCCATCAGGAGGGCGACGCGCGGCTCAAGGCCGAAGACCAAGCGGGAGAGGGCGTACACCCCCGCGCAGGGGACGCCCAGCGAGAGAATCCCGATCCCCACGCTCGCCTTCCACGTGGAGCGTATGCGCCCGATGTCGATCTCGAAGCCAGCCGCGAACATGAGGCCCAAGATGCCGAACTGCGCGAGAAACTGGAGCCACTCCATCGAGGAGACGCCCTGGACGAAGTAGCCGAGGAGGACGCCCGCGAAG
>CAYMWZ010000169.1:0-6719 GCA_964394385.1 uncultured Nitrospinaceae bacterium
TCGACTTCGAGACGAAGATCCTGGTGAAGGAGGACGCCCCCCGGCTCCTCGAGCGCGCCCTCGCCTCCCCCCGCTGGCGCCCCCGGCCCATCGCCCTCTCCGGAGTGACCGACCCCTACCAGCCCGCCGAGGCGCGCCTCCAGATCACCCGGGAGTGCCTCAAGGTCCTCGCCCGCTTCCGCCACCCCGCCCTCGTCATCACCAAGAGCCGCCTCGTCGCGCGCGACGCGGACCTCCTCTCCGCCCTCGCCCGCCACGGGGCCGCCGCCGTCTTCCTCTCGATCACCACCCTGGATGAGGCCTTGGCGCGGAGGATGGAGCCGCGGGCCTCCCGGCCCGGGCTGAGGCTTGAGGCGATCGAGGCCCTCGCGGGCGCGGGGGTGCCCGCGGGGGTCCTGGTCGGGCCCGTCATCCCCGGCCTCACGGAGCACGAGCTTCCGGCCATCCTCGCCGCCGCGGGCCGGGCGGGAGCGACGTTCGCCCGCTTCGTCCTCCTGCGCCTGCCCCACGCCGTCAAGGATCTTTTCGGGGAGTGGCTCGGCCGGTGCGCGCCCGCGCGGAAGGAGAGGGTGCTCGGCCGCATCCGCGCCCTCAGGGGCGGGCGGCTCAACGATCCGCGATTCGGCAGCCGGATGCGGGGGGAGGGGGTTTTTGCCGATTTGATCGCGGGGCTCTTCCGGGCCGGGTGCCGCCGGGCGGGGCTCTCCGAGCGCTGTCCCCCCCTCTCGGCCGCCTCCTTCCGGCGGCCGGCGGATGGAGGGCAGCTCCCCCTCTTCTAGTGGGGGGCGGCGAGAGAGGGACGGCGGGGTTCCCCGCCCCCGCCGGCGGCCCGGGCGGGGGAGGACTCCCCCGGCTCGGCCGAAGGGGGCCTCATGAACCCCTCCCTCTCCACGTAGTGGACCACCCGGCAGGTGAGGCAGCGGTAGAGGCGGAAGCCGAAGGCGAGCCCCCAGAACTCCCGGGGGCCCTCGCAGGACCCGCAGGCTTGCTCCTCCTGCGTCTCCCATCGGTTTCGGATCGCCATGAGACCCCCCCGCGGCGCGATGGGGCGCCACGCGCCGCAGGCTGCATGATCCGTGCCAGCGCCCTCTTGCGGGCGGGGGGCCGCAGGAGGGGGGGAGATGGGCGCCCCGCCCGCCCGCCGGGGGAAAATTTTGCATGGGCCGACCTCGGCGGCAGCGCCTGCGCCCTCTCCCGTTGGGGCTTCGAGGGGGGGTACACTTGTCTTCTCGCCGGGCCGAGCGCCCGGCCAAGAAGGAGGTCGGCCATGCCCACCTACATCAGTCTGATCAGGTACACCGAGCAGGGGGTCAAGAACATCCAGGACTCTCCCAAGCGCCTGGACGCCGCCAAGAAGATGCTCAAGGAGATGGGGGGCGAGGTGAAGCAGTTCTACCTCACCATGGGGGAATACGACATCGTCACCGTTGCCGAAGCCCCCAGCGACGAGGTGATCACGAGGTTCTTCCTCACGCTGAACTCCCTCGGGAACGTCCGGACGTCCACCCTGAAGGCCTTCCCCGAGGGAGAGTACCGGAAGATCGTGGGGGCGATCCCGAAGAAGAAATGAGCCGGCTCCTCTCGGAGCCGCGGGAAGCGGAGCGATCCGCCTAGGGTTTTGCCGCCGGGTTCCGGATCCGGGAGAGGCCCCTCGCGCCTTGCCACCCCGCGGAGGGGTCGGGGCGCCTCCCTCGCCAGCGCCTGGAGGCCGCCGTCAGCTCCCACTGGAGGAGGACCACCAGGATCGCCATCGCCAGGATGATGAGGAGCGGTCCCATGGCGCGTCTCCTTTTGGGTCAGGGCCCCGACTGCCGAGGAAATTCCCTTCGGTTCGGGTATCGGAACTTCCTCTATTTTCTTTAGCGCCTGAAGCCCCGGGGCGCTGTGAGGGAGGTCACGCTCTGGGCCACATGCGCCGGTTGGCCCGGGGGATGCTACCCTGTTTCAAAAGGAGACGCCGGTTCTGAGCGCGCGCCCGGGGCGCCCGGGCGCGCCGCCCCACCTGTGAATGGAGGCAACCCATGGGCAAGATCGCGCTCAACCCCCCCTCGGCCTATCCCAGCAAGAACCCCCGCGCCTGCGGCACCAAGCGCGGGTCCTTCGTCTTCACGGCGGGGCAGGTGGCCTTCGACCGGAGCGGGAGCCTCGTCGGGCGGGGGGACATCCGCGCCCAGACCCGCCAGGCCATCCTGAACGTGAAGGCCATCCTCGAGGAGGGGGGGGCCACCCTGGCCGACGTCATGAAGACCACCGTCTTTCTCGCCCGGAACGAGGACAAGGACGGGATGAACCAGGTCTATGCCGAGTTCTTCGGGGCCGACCCGCCGGCCCGCACCGCCGTGGTGGCGGGGCTGAGCTCGCCCGACATCCTGGTCGAGATCGAGGCCGTGGCCGTCGTCGGGGACTGAGGGGGATGCGCAGGCTTCCCGCCCGGGCTGCCCTGGCGGGCCTCCTTCTCGCCCTCCTGGGGGCGGCCTTGGTGGCCCTCGTCAAGCTGGGGGCGCTCCCCCCGGGGGAGCATCTGCGCACCGTGCGCCTGGGGGTCGCCCTTTTCGTCGCGGGGCTGGGCGCGCTGGGAGTGGGGGTGGTTGGGGTCGTTGTGAAATGGTTGTTAAGAGGTCAGAGGTAGGTCGAGGCGAGGCGCGCCTCGCCCCGGCTACTTGAGCGGCGGCTTCGCCCCCTCCGGCAGGCCCACCCCGAAGGCGTTCAAGGTCATGGCGACAGCCGCGTAGTAGCCGCACAGGATGGTGAGCTCGACCAGCCCCTCCTCGCCCAGCCGGTCCAGCGCCGCCCGGAAGGCGGCCTCGCCGACGGTTCGCCGCTCGTGCAGCTCGGCGCAGAAGTCGTGGACGGCGGCCTCCTCGGCCGTGAGGGAGGGGGGGCGCCTCCTCTCGGCGATGGCCGCGATGATCTCGGGAGCCAGGCCCGCCTTCCCGGCCAGGAGGGAGTGGGCGTGCCACTCGTACTGGGCGGTCCAGGCCCGGGCGGTCACGAGGATGGCGAGCTCCCGCAGGCGGCCGGGGAGGACGCCCCGGAAGCGCAGGTGCTCCCCCACCCGCTGCATCCGGGAGGCGAGCTCGGGGCTCCGCAGCCAGACGGGGAAGGGCCCGCGGAACCCCCCGCGCGGGCCCTGGGCGATCTCCTCGTAGACGCGCCGCTGGGCCTCGCTCATCTGGCCGGTCGAGAGGGAGGGCAGGCGGCCTGGGGCGGTCTTGGGGGCGTCACTCATGGGAGCTCCTTGGGGTGAAGGGGAGAAAGCGCCCGGGGACGATACTCTGCTGAAGGGAGGGAGGACAAGGGAGGAGGACCCTTCCGGGAGCGAGGCGGGCGGGGCGGCCTACTCCGCCCGCGGGGCGGGGGCGAGGGGCTCCTCCCCCTGGCGGAGCATCTCGACGAAGCGCTCGACGGCGGGCGTCAGGTGCTTGCCCCGGCGGTAGATGAGGGCGATGGGCCGGGCGAGGGCCTCTCCCTCGAAGGGGAGGGCGGTCAGGGTGCGGATGGCCAGCTCCTTCTGGATGGCCGGCTCGGGCAGGATGCTCACTCCGGTCCCGGTCGAGACGGCCTGCTTGATGCTCTCCACGTTGTCGAACTCCATGGCCACCTCCACCCGGACGTTGGCGCGCCTGAGCGCCCGGTCGATGGCCTTGCGGATGGCGAGGTCGCCGTCGAAGGCCACGAAGGGCTCCCCGGCCAGATCGGCCATCCGGGCGCTCTTCTTCCTGGCCAGGCGGTGGCCCGGGTGGCAGACGAGGAGCATGGGCTCGTCCTGGAGGGGAACCACGGTCAGGGCGCGGTTGGAGGGAGGGTAGGAGAGCACTCCCACGTCGGCCGCGTCGTCGATGACCGACTGGACCACCTCCTCGGGGTGGAGGCACTCCAGCCGCACCCGGGCCTCGGGGTAGACCATCCGGAAGTTCTGCATCCGGGATCCCATGGCGTGGAGCCCCACCGAGTAGATGGCCGCCACCCGGACGGTGCCCTCGATGCGGCCCTTGTCCCGGCCCAGCTCGGCCCGGACCCGCTCGAAGCCCTCGAGGAGCTCCCGGCAGGCCCGGTAGAACTTCTCCCCCTCGGGGGTGACCACCAGGGGCCGCTTGCTCCGGTCGAGGAGGCGCACCCCGAGCGCCTCCTCGATCTGGCGGATGGCCTGGCTCGCGGCGGACTGGGTGACCCCGCTCTCCAGGGCCCCCCGGGAGAAGCTCTGGTGGCGGACCACGTTGCAGAAAAGGTGAAGCGCCTCGAGATTCATGGAAGGGATTCTATATAATAACAATTTTTAATTCAATGTATTAAAAATTTTAGCTTGGCTAATGCATAGATTTTGTGTATGTTTTTGGGGCATGTGCCCCTTTTCCCGGGCAATCGTCCCGGCGCTCCTTCGGCTCACCCGTGGGGGAGGGCGAGGCAAGGCGGAGTTTTCACGATTTTCGGGGTGAACGAACCATGGCCAGAGCTCAGGGACTCTATGACCCCGCCCAGGAGCACGACGCCTGCGGCGTCGCCTTCGTGGCGGACCTGAGGGGCCGGAAGACCCACCAGATCGTCCTCCAAGCCCTCACGGCCCTGAAGAATCTGTCCCACCGGGGGGCGTGCGGCTGCGAGAAGAACACCGGCGACGGGGCCGGCATCCTCATGCAGATGCCCGACCGGTTCCTGCGCAAGGTCTGCGAGGCCGAGGGGATCCCCCTCCCCGCCCCCGGCCTCTACGGGGCGGGCCTCGTCTTCTTGCCCCGCGACCCGATGCAGGCCAACGCCTGCGAGGAGGTGGTCGCCTCCGTAGTCCACGAAGAGGGGGCGGATGTGCTGGGGTGGCGGCCGGTGCCCCTGGACCTCTCCCCGGTGGGCCCCACCGCCCGCGACGGCGCCCCCCAGATCCGCATGGTCTTCATCGGGGGCTTCGAGGGGGCCCCCGACCCGATGGCGGTCGAGCGGCGCCTCTACGTCATCCGCAAGAGCATCGAGCACGCCCTCCGGGAGTCGGGGATCCGGGACCGGCACGATTTCTACATCCCGAGCCTCTCCTCGCGCACCCTCATCTACAAGGGCATGCTCACCGCCGAGCAGCTCGACGTCGCCTTCCCCGACCTCACCGACCCCGACATGGAGTCGGCCCTGGCCCTCGTCCACTCGCGCTACTCGACCAACACCTTCCCCTCCTGGTCCCTGGCGCACCCTTACCGCTACCTCGCCCACAACGGCGAGATCAACACCTTGAGGGGCAACATCAACTGGATGCGGGCCCGGGAGGCTCTCTGCAGGACCGAGCTCCTGCCGGACCTGGAGAAGGTTTTCCCCGTCGTCATCGAGGGGGGGAGCGATTCGGCCATCTTCGACAACGTGCTCGAGTTCCTCTACATGGCCGGCCGGGAGCTCCCCCACGCCGTCCTCATGATGATCCCCGAGCCCTGGGCCGGCCACGAGTCGATGAGCGAGGAGCGCAAGGCCTTCTACGAGTACCACTCCTGCCTCTTGGAGCCCTGGGACGGGCCCGCCTGCATCACCTTCACCGACGGCAACGTCATCGGGGCGGTGCTGGACCGGAACGGGCTGCGGCCCGCGCGCTACTACGTCACCCACGACGGCCTCGTCGTGATGGCCTCCGAGGTCGGCGTCCTCGACATCCCGCCCGAGCGGATCAAGCTCAAGGAGCGCCTCCATCCCGGGCGCATTCTCCTCGTGGACATGGCCGAGGGGCGCATCGTGGAGGACGACGAGATCAAGGCGCGCTACGCCGGGGCGCTCCCCTATGGCGACTGGCTCAGGGAGAACCTCGTCCACCTGGATGAGCTCCCCGCGGCCCCCCGCCTGCCCGAGCCGGACCACGAGACCGTCCTCGAGCGGCAGAAGGTGTTCGGCTACACCCAGGAGGACCTGCGCTTTTTCATCGGGCCCATGGTCAAGGAGAAGAACGACCCGGTCGGCTCCATGGGGACCGACGCGTCCCTCGCCGTCCTCTCGAACCACCCGCGCCTCCTCTACGACTACTTCAAGCAGCTCTTCGCCCAGGTGACGAACCCTCCCATCGACGCCATCCGGGAGGAGATTGTCACCCAGGTCTCGACCACCATCGGACCCGAGCGCAACCTCCTCAAGCCCGAGCCCGAGTCCTGCCGCCAGATCAAGCTCGACTCGCCCATTCTCGCCAACGAGGACTTCGCCAAGCTCGTCCATGTGGACCGGCCGGGCTTCAAGGCGGCCGTGCTGCCGATGCGCTTCCGGGCGGCGGAGGGGGCGGCGGGCCTGAGGCTGGCCCTGGATGAGCTGTGCCGGCGGGCGAGCGAGGCCATCGCCCAGGGCTGCACCCTGATCGTGCTCTCCGACCGGGGGGTCTGCCGGGAGTTCGCCCCCCTGCCGGCCCTGCTCGCCACGGCGGGGGTCCACCACCACCTCGTCCGGGAGGGGACCCGCACCCGCGTGGGGCTGCTCGTCGAGACGGGGGAGGCGCGGCAGGTTCACCACATGGCCCTCCTCCTGGGCTACGGCGCGGGGGCCATCAACCCCTACCTCGCCTTCGAGACGGTGGACGACATGATCCGCAACGGGCTCATCCGGGGGGTCGACCACGAGAAGGCGCTCCGCAACTACATCACCGCCCTGAACAAGGGCATCCTCAAGGTCATCTCGAAGATGGGCATCTCGACCATCCAGTCCTACCGCGGTGCCCAGATCTTCGAGGCCATTGGGCTCAAGCGGGGGTTCGTCAAGCGCTACTTCACCGG
>CAYMWZ010000170.1:0-2958 GCA_964394385.1 uncultured Nitrospinaceae bacterium
GGATGGAGGAAAGGCTTCTTCGCCGGGGCTCGGCGCGCGGGAGCAGCGCTTCCTCTCCCGCCTGGCCCAGAAGTACGAGCGGGACGAAAAGGCGGGCCTTCTGCGGGGCTACCTGATCGCGGCGGGGGCGATCCTCGCGCTCTTCGCGCTCGCGCGGTGGGTGCCGTGGTGGTGGGCGGCGCTTCTCGCGGTCGAGGCGGCGGGGCTCGCCCTCTTCCATCAGTACAAGCGCTTCGCGCGCTTCAAGAACCGCCTCCTCCTCCAGCTCTGGCGGGAGCGGGCCGCCGCCTGAGGAGGAGCCCCCTCACTCCGCGCGGGCGAGCCGCTCCCCCCCGGGCCGCCGGACGACTCCCTCGGCGGCGGCCCTGGCACAGCGGAAGCCCACTCCGTGGTTGGCCAGGTGGGGGTTGAAGCCCGTCCGGAAGGCGGCCCGGAGCAGCACCTCGCTGTTGAACCAGGCCCCTCCCCGGAGGACGCGCGTGGCGCCCCTCGCCGGGCCCTTGGGATCGCGGAGCGGGGCGACGCGGTAGTAGCCCTCGGCGTACCAGTCGGCCACCCACTCCATCACGTTCCCGGCCATGTCCATCGCCCCGTAGGGGCTCGCGCCCGCGGGGTGGCTGCCCACCTCCCAGGTGGAGTAGCCGCGGAGGCAGGAGGGAAGCTCCAGCCCCATGACGGCCCGCGCGCGGGACCGACGGGCGCATCTACCCCTGGGGGAACGAGTCGGCCACCTGCGCGCGGCCTTCTCCCATTCGGCCTCGGTGGGGAGGCGCCTCCCCGCCCGGGCGCAGTAGTCGCGCGCCTGGAACCAGGTCACGCCGACCACGGGCTGGTCGGGATGGTCGAAGCTCCCGGCGTAGGTCTCCGCGGGGGCGAGGAACTTCCGGAAGCGCCGGTTCGTGACCTCGTACTTATCGATGTAGAAGTCGGGGAGGTAGACGCGCCGCTGCGGCAGCTCGTTGTCCCCGAAGATGTAGCCCCCCGGCTGGGAGCCCATGAAGAACTCCCCCTTGGGGACGAGCACCAGGGAGGCGCCGTCGGCGCCGGTGATCTCGCGCGGAAGCCCCCTCTCGGCCGCGCGGGCCGGCGGCCCGCCGGAGAACGAAAACAAGAGGAAACCCGCCAGGACGGCCCCCGGGCCCAGACGCATCATCCGCACCTCAATCCAGGCGCCGCGCCAGGAGGTTCTCCGCGGGGCCCGGCGCCAGGCCCCACCGAGGGAACACGGACTCTGAGCGGTTTGTTTCCCTCCCTCCCCGGGGCCGGAGGAAGCCCCCCGCCTGCGGCAGGATCTCCAGCACCGCCTCGAGCGGCCTGTGGTCGGAGACGTCCGCCTCGGCCACCGCGGCGCTCCTCGCCCTCAGCCCCTCGGAGTAGAACATATGGTCGATGCGGGCGCCGATCGGCCCGACATAAAAAGTATACCCGAAGCCCAGCCCTCTCTCGTCAAACGCGCTCCTCAGCCGCCGCGAGAGGGGGAGCAGGTCCAGGCTCATGGGGGTTGTATTGAGGTCGCCTCCCAGGATGAAGGGCTCCACTCCTCCTTCGGCGAGGAGGAGCAGATGGGCGATCTGGGAGCGCCGGGCGTACTCCACCTCGCGGATGGCCCCGGGCCAGGTCCAAATGCTTCGAGGGAAAACGCGAACGGAGCGCAGCCTGGGATCGAACCAGGGCACATGGGGCGGGCAAAGGTGGGTGGTGGCCAGGCGGACGGCGCGGCCCCCGACCAGGGCCTTGGCCACCAGGGCCTCCGTTCCTTGGCACAAGGTGGAGGTCTCCGCGCCGGGCGGCAGGGGCACGGCCCGGGCCTCCCGGAGGGGATGCCGGCTCAGGATCGCCAGCCCGAAGCGGGAGCTCCCCCGCGTCGGCCCGCGGAGCCAGGCGGCGTGAGGCAGGCGCCCGCCCAGGGCGGCCTCGAACGCGGGGCGATCCCGCCTCGCCTCGGTATCGTGCACCTCCTGGAGAAAGAGGACGTCCACGTCCCGCCTCTCGCGCAGGAAGGCCGTCGCCGCGTGGCGCCTCTCCAGAAATTTGCCGAGGTTGAGGGTCATCACCCTGAGCGTGGGCCCCGCGGGCGGGGGGAGCGGGGAAGGGGGGAAGAGGAGCCCCCCGTGCTGGAGCGCGAGGGAGGCCAGCAGCCAAAGGGTGGGGACCGACCGCAGGGCGTTGGGGACGCCCCGCGCCAGGAGGCCCGCCACCGCCCCGCCCAGGGCGAGGTAGGGCCAGAAGTGGGAGGCGAAGTTCGCCTTGGAGGAGAACCCCCCCCACCCCCGGGCGTACCAGAGGCCCAGGTCCGCCAGCGCGGCCGCCAGGAGGACGGCCAGCGCCGCGAGCGCAACCCAGCCCCTGACCCCTCGCGCGGGAAGCCAGTGCCTCACGCGCCCATCCTCCCCGCCCGAGCCCCCCCGCCGGAGGGGCCGCCCCCTCCTTGCGCGGCCCATCCTCCTCTGGCACGATTTCCCCCCGGCACAAAGGACAGTCCTCTCCCGCAACACCGCATGCGCACAGGAAGCCGGACATGGCCGAGGAGAACAAAGTCACCTTCATCTGCCCCGCCTGCGGAGAGACCGAGCTCCCGCTTCCCGAGGGCCGGGATCCGCAGGAGACCCCCTACGTCGAGCTGGCCGAGCTGCACAACTGCGAGCAAGCCCAAAACGCCGCCTTCCTCTTCGGGAACGGATATACCACGGGCTTTGGGGGCGTCGTCCGGGATCAGGATGGAGAGGGCATCCCGCGGGAGCGCTGGGTGCCCCCGCGCGCGGTGGTCGCCTACCACTTCTCCCGCCAGGGGAGAAAGCTCGCCAGCACCGAGCCCGCTCCCGCCTGCTTCTCCCAGCCCCTCTACCGCAATCTTGTCCACGGGCAGGGGGTGGACGACGTTTTCGTGGCGATGACCTTCCTCCCCCACGGGGAGACCCTGAGCCCAGAGATGCGCGCCCGGGGAGAGCGCCTCGGCCC
>CAYMWZ010000170.1:2968-6696 GCA_964394385.1 uncultured Nitrospinaceae bacterium
CGCGACCACTGGCGCTGATTCACACCGTCCGCTGCGGCATGCCGGTCACGTCGTCCCCGAGGAAGCGCACGCGGCCCCCCCAGGAGACGTGGTTCTCCTCCCCGCACGCCTTGCACGAGGCGGCCAGGCGGCTCATCAAGCTCCAGGTGGGCGCCCCCGTGGCTCCCCCGCGCCCGATGGGCTCAAGCCCGGCCGAGCCGCAGCGCCGGCAGAGGAGCTGCGCCTCCTCGCCCCCCTCTTCGCGCGCATAGATCTCCAAGCCCGAGATCCCTCCGCCCGCCTGGCGCGCCCTATCCCCGCCCGAGGAGGGCGTTGTAGATCAAGGCCCCCAAGGCGAAGAAGACGAACCCGACGGCGAAGCCCCAGACGGCCCCGATCACGGCCCCCAAAAGCGTCGGGCCGACGCCGGCGTAGAAGCTCGATATCAGCTTCAGCATCTCGGTTCCCCAGCCGAACAAGGCGGCCATCATCCCATAGAGGAAAAAGATGAGGGCATAGATGATGCCGAAGGCGACGCCGAACTTTGTCACGTGAAGCTTCATGAGATTCCTCCCCTGCCGGATCTGCACCCTGCCCCCTTCGACCCTCGAATCATAGGGCCACCGGGATGGAGGGGCCAGCCGGAGCGGGCGGCTTGCCCGCGACTCCGGGAAATGGTCCCATCCCGGCCTGAGGCCGCAATCCATCGTCACACTTCCGGGAGGAGTCTTCCATGACGGACGAGACGCGCTATCAAAGGGGACTCGCCAACCGCGCCAAGGTCTTCGGCCCCGAGGGCGAGGAGCGGCGCAAGGCGTTCGAGGAGGCGAATCCCGATTTCGCCCGCTTCGTCACGGAGAACGTCTATGGGGAGCTCTACGAGCGCAAGGGGATCGACCCCAAGGTCCGCGAGGCGGTGATCCTCGCCATCCTCTGCGCCCGGGGGAGGGACCAAGAGATCGAGTACCACGTCCACGCCGCCCTGAACCTCGGGATGACCAAGCAGGACATCCACGAGATCGTCATGGTGTGCGCCTACTACGCAGGCGCGCCCATGGCGGTGGGGGCGTCCCAAGCCGCCCTGCGGGTCTTCCGGGAGCGGGGGATCTAAGAGGCGGGCGCCTCAGCCCTCGTCGGGCCCAAGTGTCTCGCGGATCTTCTCGGCGAGGAGCCGGGCGACGGCCCGGGCGGTCCCCTCCAGCTCCCCCGCCACGCGGGCCCCCGCGGCGAAGGCGTGGCCGCCGCCGCCGAAGCGGACCGCCACATCGTGGACCTCGACGCGGCCCTTGGACCGCAGGCTCACGCGGACGCGGCCCCCCTCGACCTCCGAGAAGAAGGCGACAACCTCGACCGACTGAATGCTCCGGGGGATGGAGATGTACTCCTCCGTCTCGTCGCGCCGCACGCCGAAGCGCTGGAGATCCTCCACGCTCAAGGTGAACCAGGCGAGGCGCCCCCCGCACTCCAGCTGCATGCGGCTCATCAGGGTCCCGAGGAGCTTGACCGAGCCGGCGCCGTTCGACTCCCAGAAGACCGCGTAGGCCTCGCCCGGGTCCGCGCCCAGCTCGACGAGCCGGGCGGCCCACCTGAGGGTCTTCGCCGTCGTGTTGGTGAAGCGGAACTGCCCGGTGTCGTAGACCATCGCGGCCATGAGCGCCCGGACGATGAGAGGATCGCCGAGGGCGTCTCCCTCCTCCTCCAGGAAGTCGGCCACCATCTCCCCCACCGCCGCGGCGTGGACGTCGATGACGGAGGGGCAGTCGAAATTGTCCTCCTCCCGGATGTGGTGGTCGATCACGGCCACCGGAAGGCGGCTCGCCTCGACCGGCTCCCGGAGCTTCCCCAGCCGGCTCGGCTTTCCCGTGTCGAGGACGAGCACGGCGTCGAACCGCCCGGCCCAGTCGGGGTGGGCGAGGAGGTCCTCCCGCGTGCGGACGAGCCCCTCGGGATCGAAGGGGGCGGCGAAGGCGGGGCAGGGCCCCTCCGTGACGACGGTCGCCTGCTTCTCCTGGGCCCTCAAGTAGCGGCTGAGGACGATGCAGGAGAGGAGGCCGTCCCCGTCGGGACCTATGTGGGTGAGGAGGAGAAAGCGGCCGTGGCGGGCGAGGAACTCCCGGAACTCGCCGAAGCGGCTGTCCCGGGTTCGGCTCTGCGGCTTCATGCGGAGGGGGCGAGGCTCACCCGGTGGAGCTGGCCGAGGACGTATTCCCGCACCTCCCTCGGCACAGGCGGGCGAAGCAGGGCCTCGCCCTCCTTCATCACGGGCGCGAGAAGCTGCTCCATCACCCCTCCGCAGGCTTCGCAATCCCCGTAGGGGCGATCGAGGGGGATGACGCGCTCGGCCCCGCAGTCGCGGCACCGGAGGAGGTGCTTGGCCCCCGAGAGCTTCCCGCGCTTGGCGATAGCCCCTCCCTCCAGCTCGACGATGTCCATCGAGAAGTCGATTGTGGTGGCCGAGCTGATCGCGGTGCCCACACCGTAGCCCCCGTCAACCGCTTCGTTGAGTTCGAGGATCTTCTCCTCGTCGATCCCTCCGCTCACAAAGAGCTTGACGTGGGAGAAGCCCGCCCGGTCGAGCTCCCAGCGGACCTCGCGAAGGATTTGGACAAGGTTCCCCCGGCGCGAGCCGGGCGTGTCGAGCCGCACGGCGGCCAAGCGGTCGGTGAGGGCCTTGGCCGCATCGAGAGCCTCGAACTTCTCGTCCCCGAACGTGTCGATCAGGGCCACCCGCTGGACCTCGGGCTCGATGACCTCGTCAAAGGCCTTGAGGGCGGGAACCAGGCCTCCCATCACGATGATGAGGGCATGGGGCATGGTCCCCACGGGAAGGATGCCCAGGAGCTCCGCCCCCATCACGAGGGCCACGCCGTCGCAGCCGCCGAGGTAGGCCGCGCGCTCGACCATGGGCGCGATGGCCGGGTGCATCCGCCGGGCGCCGAAGCTCACGACCTGGCGCCCACCGGCCGCGATGCGGCAGCGCGCCGCCTTGGTGGCGATGCCGCTCGACTGGCACATGACGCCCAGGACGGGCGTCTCCAGGACGGCGAAGTCGTTGTAGACCCCCTCGAACTCAAGGATGGGCTGGAAGGGGCGGAACACCGTCCCCTCGGGGACGGCGCGCACATTGACGGGGAGCCCCTTGAGGAGGGCGAGGATCTCGTCGAGGCCGACGAAAACCCCCCAGCCGGAGGGAAGGCTCTTGGCCATAAACTCCGCGCGCACCCGCTTGCGGATCCCCTTGGCCTCGAGGATCCTCCGGGTGCGCTCGAAGTAGACGTCCGTCACTTTCCCGGATCGGACGTCGTCGAAATCCGCAGTGAAGAGGTTCAAGTCGGTCGCCGGAGAGCCGTGCTCTATTCTGCGGCCGCCGCTGCTTCGGCGGTTTCGGCCCCGGGCCGCCTCTCCGCCTCCACTTTCCGAAGGCCGAACAGCTTGCCCCACGGCCGGGGGCCGCGGTAGTTGACCTCTCTCTCCCACACGTCGTAGAGCCGCTCCTTGGCGTAAACAAGGTCATCCCTGTAGTACCCCGGCGTCTCGTACTCGTGGGTGTGGACGATGGACTTCGGAGTGGTCGGGCAGGCTTCGCTGCACAGGCCGCAGTACATGCAGCGCATGTTGTCGATGTAGAACTCCTTGGCGTACATCTCGCGGCCCTTGCCCTCGGTCACGATGGTGATGCAGTCGACGGGGCAGGCCTTCTCGCAGTTGAGGCAGCCGATGCAGTTCTCCTCGCCCGTCTTGAAGTCGCG
>CAYMWZ010000171.1:0-6607 GCA_964394385.1 uncultured Nitrospinaceae bacterium
CATTGACACGGTGGAGGCCTTCGTTAAATCGTCAGGGAAGAAGCCCAACTGAACAATATTGCTGCATGGTCCCTCTCCTTTCCGCAAGGCTCTCCCTTGCTCAGGCGTTCTCATTCGACATTTCCCAACTTATCATCAAATCGTCGGGGAAGAAGCTTAGGTGAACATGAGATTGTTACTGGCCGATGAGCGCAAGCAGTTTGGCACACTCCTCGGCAACCTTACCGTCGGGCTCCTCCTCACCGGGCATTTTCGCCCAACCCTGCTTTTTCACATAATCACCCCTCTGATAAGAACTTGTTGCTTTCAATTCTTTGAGCTTCTGGTCTTTCCCCGGGTCCTGGTTAAACTGGACGACACAAATCGGTGCCAGGCGCTTGACGACGGCCCCTTCAGCCATTTCCTTGGCGATTTCCCGGGCAGTACCCCCCGTGACCCATCCGCCCCAAGTGAAGCCGACAATCATCGTTATCACAACAGAGGCCACCCAAGACCAGAAGGTAGCCGTTTTCGTCGGTCGGGCTTCGTCCAACCATCGTCTAAAACCTTTACTTTGTGCCATCGTTCTTCTCCTCGCTTAAAGGCATTTTGAAAAGGGCGGCGTCCGGTTGCGCCTACATCAAAATCCATCCATTCGAGTTCAACCGCGCACTTGTTGCAAACCGGACCGGTCGCATGAGTACATTCGGCGATGACGTGCTGCCGGAAAGTTCGGCCGCACTGGGGCATCTCCAGGCTTTTTGATTTTCGTTGTCCCTCACAAAGTCACCGCTCAAAATAGCAACCACACTTTTCCCTTTCTTGGGAAAAACCGGGTGAGGCCGATGAATGGGGTCTCTGCCAGGAAGAGAAGACTTCTCGCACTCTGGATGGAAACGACACTCAATCTGCACACCCAACAACCCCCACCCGCGGCCATTGCGGCGGGGAGAGGAGCGCTACATCAAACAGACTTCTGATTCGCCGGCCAGGGTTGCGGGGGAATTCTGGCGGGTATCCTGCTCCCTCCGCCCATGAAGCTCCCCGCGTACAGCATGACTCCCGGCACGATGAACACCGACAGCGCGAGCATCATCTCCTGAAAGTTGTTGCCCATTCTCCAATTCGAAAATAAGGCCGCGGCGCCGAACAGCATCCACATCACCGCGATCCACCTCTGTGGCCTATTCATCGTCTCGTCTCCTTGTTTCGCATCCTTGGATTCCGTGGAGATTCCGATGCTCACCGTGCCCTTTTCTCAAAACGGCGGTCCCACTGCCGATTCCGGGGTTCTCTCCGCGGCCCGGGCCGCGCGACAGCGGAATGTCAATCCGACCGATGAGGTCCCCGGGTGCTTTACTGTGCTGGAAAGCGATGAAGCTGGACAGCCCCGGATAAACATCAAATATACGCTGACAACTCACGCAAAAATGGGCGGATTTGACCCTTCCAGCGGAATTAACCGCCACCAAGGCGCCAATCGCGCCACACTCATCGCATTTCCCGAATCTTCTCTCGTCCGACATCCCGCACTCCCGTCTCTTCCCGCTGCGGAGAAGAACCAAAGGGATCGGAACTGGATTCCACTGGAGAGATCGCCCCAACATCTTCGCGGCGCCCCGAAGCGGGAAGCCCCCGCCTCCGGCGAGGAGGATCGCCCAGTCATTTCCCGGATCTAGGTTAGAGCGGGTTTCTTTGATACCCGGCGGGGCAATACTAAAGATACTAAGCAGAGTTGCCTTCTTCCTGATTGCTCAATACTTACGAGCAATATCCCCTATTAAACACTACAATAAGATGAAAGTCAACCAACAAAAGGAAATGGGCCCGTGAGTGGAGATTTCCCAATCAGGGTTCAATCGGCGCCTGAAACATCCCGTTCCATCGTGACATCCACGAATGGCTACCGAGGTCGGCATGAGCAGGCGCAAAGTCTTTGGTCGAATCAACCGGCGGTCCCGGAATCAACGTCCGATGGACCCGGTAGCCATTGCAATAACTCCCAAACTCACCTAGCTTCTGTTCAAAAGTACGCTCGTTCCAGAAGAAACTTGGTCCGACTGTCAGGAAACCTCATGGCGAGGGGCAGCACCATCGGAGGCGTGTCAGGTCGTGCGGAAAAGCTTGATCGAGCGGATGGAGGCCCGCTACCGGCGGAGAGGATACCATACCTACGGTCTTCTTCCCGGGCGGACAGACGCTCCGGAAGGATGGAGAGGACCTCTTCCTGACCTGTTGTGCCAGAAGGGGCGCAGGCGGCTGGCGAACCTGGTTCGTTCAGAAGCGCAACTGCGAGATCCCCGGGAGCTCGAGAACGTTCAGGCGATGCTCATCAACCGGGGCGCCTCCGTGCGTCTCTTCGTCTTCTCGCTGAGGTCTCTTCGGGCGGCCAAGGCGTTCCGCCGACGGATTCGGGGGTGGCTGCGGAGACGGCGCGTTCATATCTTCCGCGTCATGCGCCTGCGGCGGCTTGAGGAGGATGGGGGACGACATTCTCACTGGCTTTTCATAGGGCTGCGGTGGAAGGTTACTCTTTATGCGGTCTGTGCCGGAGTCATACTCTTCGCGATCGCCTACGTCTTCCCTTCTTGGTTCACGAAGAACTCCTTGGAGTACCTCCAAAGATACTGATGCCGGCTTGTTCTTAACCGGGACGCTCCGAACTGCAATTCCTGTACTCTTGGGCTTCTTCCCGAACAACTGGTAGGGTGGGTTTGAAGCCGGGAGAACGGAGCGAGGGCGCGGCCCTACGCGCAGATCCTTCGCTTCGCTCAGGATGACGGCCAAAGGGGAGTGAGGGCGGCCGCGTCAGGCGGCGTATTTTTTCTGGATCTCGATGAACGCCTTGCGGCGCTTGAGGAAGAGGTCCAGGACGCGCGGGTCGAAGTGCTTCCCGCGCCCCTCGCGGAGGATCTCGAGGGCCCGCCCGGCCGGGAACGCCTTCTTGTAGGGCCGCTCGCTCATGAGGGCGTCGAACACGTCGGCCACGGCGCAGATCCGCCCCGCGGCGGGGATGTCCTCCCCCGCGAGGCCGCGCGGGTAGCCCGTCCCGTCCCACTTCTCGTGGTGAGAGAGCGCGATGCGCTCCCCCACCTGGAGCAGCTCCGAGGAGGAGGCCGTGAGGATCTGGCCGCCCGCGACGGTGTGCTGGCGCATGATCTCCCACTCGCCGGGGTCGAGCTCGCCGGGCTTCAGGAGGATGTGCTCGGCCACGATGACCTTGCCCACGTCGTGCATGGGGCTGGCGTGGTGGATGAGCTCGACCTCCCCGGGGGGGAGGCGGAGGCCCTCGGCGAGGAGGCCGCAGTACTCCCGCACGCGCTGGATGTGCGCCGCCGTGCCCTTGTCCTTGTGCTCGGCCACGACGGCCAGGCGCCGGATGGTGTCGAGGTGGGCCTCGTAGGTCTTCCGCTGGGCCTCGACCACCTCCTGGAGCGCCGTCCGCAGGGCGGCCGTCTTCTCCCTGACCCTCTCCTCCAGCTCCCACTGCTGGCGCTTGATGGTGTTGCGGGCCTCCTTCATCTTGAGGTGGAAGCCCGTGCGCACCCTGAGCTCCGTGACGTCGATGGGCTTGGAGACGAAGTCGTTGGCCCCCGCCTCGACGGCGCGCAGGCGGTCCTCCTTGCTGTCCAGGGCCGTGACCATGACGACGGGCACGTCGATGAAGGCGGGGTTCTCGCGGATCCGCTTGGCCACCTCGTACCCGTCCATCCCGGGCATCTTGACGTCCAGGAGCACGAGGTCCACGCCCAGCTTCATCTTGGCCAGCGCCTCGAAGCCGTCGCGGGCGAGCTCGATCTCGTGGCCGAGGGACTTGAAGAAATCCTCCAGCTCCCTCAGCTGCCCCTCCTCATCGTCCACGATGAGGATGCGCTTGGGGTCTTCCTGCTCCTCCGGCCTTCTCATGATCGGGGCCCGCCCCTCCCTCCGCGGTGAGTCTCCTCCCCCGGCCGCAGGCGTGCCGGGGTCTCGCGCGGCCGCGCGGCGATGCGGGAGGGTCCGATGGTGGCACTCCGGCCCGATGAGCGCAACTCGAACTTTATTAGCCGTTTGTTAACAATTCCTGCCGGGATCACTCGAAGGTCCTCCCGCGGGATGGCTGCGGAGGATTTTTGGGAGCCGGCGCGTCTCACAATGCGGGATTCTCCCGATGAGACGGCGGAGGCCGCCTCCCGCCCGGCCAGTTTTGGGGTTCCGCTCCGGATAAGAGAAAATGGCGCGGGCGGGCGGCGATTCCCGATTCCGGGAGGCGGGCGCATGGGGTGGCTGGGGGACTGGGATTTGTTGAACTGGTGGTGGTGTGAGCCCATCTTCGCCCCCGTCGCGGGCCTGGCCCTCCTGGCGGGGCTGGCTGCGGTGGGGGCGGGGCTCTATTTCCTCATCGCCCGGACCACGAGGCTCACCGACTACCGCGAGGCCCTCTCGCCGCCCGGGGAGGAGGAGAGGCTCCCCGAGGACGAGGAGGAGCTGGCGCGCTACCTCGAGGAGGAGCTGCCCGAGGTCTCGGACGAGGAGATCCGCCAGATGGAGCGGATCCTGGAGCGGGTGATGCGGGAGGACATCCACCCCGAGATGCGGCGCGAGATCGAAAAGCGGGGCATCCCCGTCCGCCTCTTGGACCTCCCCACCCCCGAGACGGTCAAGGACGTGGGCTACATCCCCGTGGCGGTCTGGATCCCCCAGCTCAACGCCATCGAGATCTACGCCTCCCTCGTCAAGGAGGAGTGCGAGGGCAACGCCCGCGAGTACCGCCGCCTGATGGGGGAGCTCCTCCTCCACGAGATGGGCCACGCCCTGGGCCTGGGGGAGAGCGAGGTCAAGGATTTCGGGGTGTAGGAACCCCCGGCCGCGCACCTCCCCGCATTTCCCGTCAGTGCCTTTTCTCGCGGAGGACGTACCTTTCTCTCGGGAGGTCCTCCCCTGTGGGGGCCGCCGGCCGGTCGCCCCTGCGGGACCCCCCCCATCCCCCCCCTTGATAAGGGGGGGCAAGGGGGGTCATCCCCCTCCCGCCGGGAGGGGGCGGGGGGAGGGAAGGCGTGGTTTCCCCCTCCCCGACCCTCCCCCGAGGGGGGAGGGAGATGGGGCCTGAGGGGGAGGGAGGTGTGCCGTGCGGCGGGGCTGGAGGAGGCGTTCATGCTTTTGGATCTTTGTGGCGCTCGTCATGCCGGGCCGGATGGGGAGAATTCCAGGGGGTTCAGGGAGTTTCAGGGAGAAAAAATGAAGCCCGCCGCCGGAGGCCCGGAGGGGCCGGGGCGGCCGGGGGTCCCGAAAATTCCGGGGTATTACGGGGAGGCGATTATCGGCTTGACAAAGACTGTGGGGTGGCCCCATGATTAGGGCTACCCTTCGCGGGGCGGCCCCCTCCAGTGAGTCCCAGGGCCTGTTTGGGGGCGAGATTCTTCCGCTATCCCTTGTGAGCCTGCGGAAAATGGTGGTTCTTTTCCAATTGCACAGATTCGCGGATGTCTTGAATGGTTTCGATCAGGTTGCATTTCGTGCAGGGCAATTTCTGGATCATAAAATTGGCAATGAGGATGCAATTAAGCGCGAGATTTTAGGTTCTTTAATGGAAATGGAACAATTGTGTCGTGTAATCGAACTCAAAAGTACCGGGCATCAAGTAGAGAACCTAATAAACGCGACGAGATCACGTTTCGATTTGAATCAACTTCGAACCATGCTACTTAATTTTCAACTAACCCTATTCAATGAACTGGAAGAACATCTTTTTCTTTACATCCCACAATCCGAATCGCCGCTTTATCTCGATGTGCAATTTAATGAAGATACCAAGGCAAGATTGCCCAAGAACCTAAATAAAGACATGTGGTGCGCTGGGCGATGCTTTGCAATTGCAAATTACAACGGTTGTGTATTGCACCTCATGCGAGTTGTTGATTTTGGTTTTGAAAAACTTGCCAAGAAATTCAAAGCTCCATTTGATAAACATTGGCAAGTTATCATCAATAAAATTCGAGGCGAGATTAATAATATTGACGCGAAGCATCCTCGTCTTAAGAAGGACAAGGCCTTTTACGCCGAGGTGTTGGACCACATAGAAGTTTTCAAAGACGCCTATAGAAATAACGCCATGCATCGAAAGGTGTACTACGGGCGCGAAGATGCCATAAAGATATTCAATTCTGTGAAATTATTTATGGAGCATCTATCAAAGAAGCTATTTTCCAAGCCCCGAAAGGGGACATGATATTAATGATGTCTTAGCCGGGCAAGTTACAAAGCGCCGAAACTATTGGTCGCCTTTCTAAAGCGATTCATCATGTCCATAAAGTCAGTCCAACTCATCCATGTTTTCTCGTGCATGTGCGCCAGCCAATCAATAGTAGAGGCGGGGCTATCGAAAAAGTTTTCGAATCGGATGTAGTACTTTTCGCGCTCAGAGGTGCAATTACAGCAGTATTTCCAATACCCCTCTCCTGTCGTGGGGTTTTCTTCGATGAATGAAAATGAAACGGCTTCTCCCTTGTTGCACACTTCGCAAATTGGTTTCTTGTTAAACATGCGCCATGCCTCCTTATTGGAGTCAAGTTATTTGCGATGCCCGGATCGGGTTGGAGCCTGTCCCATACTCAGTTGAAAGTCCGGAATAAGGGGGTGGCGGTTCACT
>CAYMWZ010000172.1:0-6603 GCA_964394385.1 uncultured Nitrospinaceae bacterium
CTGTCTACGAAGAAATATCTTGACCACCGCCCGGGCCTTCATAGAAGGATGACAACGTTCGCTCTGCTACCGCCGCGAGCGCCGGCGCACCGCCTCGAGGAGCGCGAGGCCGCGGCGCACCTCCCGCGCCCGCTCCGTGTCCCCCAGCTTCTCGAAGAGCGCGAGCGAGGCCTTGTAGTGCCGCTCGGCCTCGGCGAACTCGTCCAGGGCCAGAAGGATCCGCGCGATGTTGTTGTGGGTGATGGCGGCCCCCCGCTCCCGGCCGAGCCTGAGGTCGATCGCGAGCATCTCCTGGAGGCGATCCAGCGCGGCGCGGGGCTCCCCCAGCCGCCGGTGGAGGCGCGCCAAGTCGTTCAGGTCGGCGGCCACCTTGGCCTCCAGGGCATGGAGCGTCTTTTCGTCGCGGCCCTTCTCTTTTGCCTCCTTGAGAATCTCCCGGTCCGCCGCCAGGGCGGCCTCCATGTGGCCCAGCGCCTCGCGCCACCTCTCCTGGCCGATGTGGATCATGGCGATGGCGTGGTGGCCCGCCGCGGCGGCCTCGCGGTGGCGGCTCCTCTGGGCGATCTCCAGGGAGGACCGCAGGTGGCGCAGCGCCTCCTCGGTCTTTCCCCGCAGGAGCGCCGCCTGCCCCTCGTGGTAGAGAGCCTGGGAGCGCTCGGCCGCGCTCATGCCCCCGCAGCCGGCGAGGATGAGGGCGAGAAGGGCCGGGAGAAGGCCCCGCGCGCCGAGGCGCGGGACGGGGAGCGGGTGGTCCAGGAGGGTGGCGGATGGGCTCACTTCGAGGTCATCGCGAAGGCGCCGTTCCAGTCCTTCGGGGGGGGCTCGAGCAGGTACTGCTCACACCTCTTGACCATGGTCTTGGAGGGGGCGTCGTTCTTGTCCAGGGCGAGAGCCTCCCCGAAGATGTTGATCGCCTCGTCGAATCCCCGGGCCTGGTAGGAGGCCAGGCCCCGGTGGTAGAGATCGACGACTTGCGCCTTTTTCGGGTCCAGCCCGCCCTTGCGCGCGAGGAGCTCATAGACCGGAACCGGCTCTTTTTTCCCCACCACGTTGATGAGGTCGAGCTTGCGCGCCTCGATGGCGTGTTTGCTCTCCTCGTAGGTCAGCTGGCCGATCATGATCGCGCTGCCGTATTGCTTGTTGGCCCCTTCGAGGCGGGCGGCCGTGTTCACCGTGTCCCCCATCATGGTGTAGTTCATGCGGGTGCGTGAGCCCATGTTGCCGATGACGGCGGGCCCGGTGTTGAGCCCGATCCGCATGTAGAGCTCCTTCATCCCGCGCTCCTTCCACGCGGCGCGGAGCCTGACCATCGCCTCCTGCATCTCCAGGCAGACCAGGCAGGCCTGGAGGGCGTGGTCGGGCATGAGATGGGGCGCCCCGAAGAAGGCCACGATGGCGTCCCCCTCGTATTTGTCCACCGTCCCGTCGGCCTGGAGGATGATGTCGGTCATCGCGGAGAGGTATTCGTTCAGGAGATGGACCAGTTCCTCCGGGCCCATGGACTCCGACACCGAGGTGAAGCCCGCCACGTCCGAGAAGAATGCGGTGATTTCCTTGCGCTCCCCGCCCAGCTTGAGGAGCCCCGGGTTCGCGACGAGCTCGGACACCACCTTCGGGGAGAGATAGGTGCCGAAGGCCGACTGGATGAAACGCTTCTCCTTCTCCTCGATGACGTAGTGGTAAAGCGTCAGGCCGCCGTAGAGCAGGGCCACCGTGAGGATGGGGTAGGCCGCGCTCAGCCACCATCCGTAGCGGGCGAACAGGAACAGGTTCAGGCCGACCACCCCGGCCATCGCGGCGAAGGCGCCGATTCCTCCGCCGAGCGCTCCCAGGCGGGGCAGGGCAACCGTCCCGAGGAGCCCGAGGAGAAGGATGGTTCCTCCCGTGGCGAGATCTTCCCACCAGGGCTCGCTCAGGAAATCGTTCCGCAGCATGTTGTCGATGACGGTGGCGTGGATCGCCACACCCGGCATCGCCTTGTCGAAGGGGGTGACCCTCAGGTCCGCCAGGGCGATCGCGGTGGGCCCGACGAGCACCATCTTCCCGCGGAAGGCCGAGGGAGGGGCGAGGTCCTTGCGCCCCTTGACAATGTCCACGATGGAGTAGCTGGGGAAGGTGCCCCACGGCCCCAGGTAGTTGATGAGCATCTCGCCCTTGCGGTTGGTCGGGATGAAGATGCGCTTCCGGCCCGAGATGGCCACCTTCTCCACGCCCACGGGGTCAATCCAGAAGAGGGTGTTGCCGCGCAGGTAGCGCTCGAGCGTGCGGATCGCGAGGGGAGGGAAGAGGTAGTCCTGCTCGCCGGGGACCTCGACCAGGTCCCGGTACTTGACGATGAGGGGAAATTTTCGGATGGCGCCGTCGATGTCGGGAGAGAGGCTGAAGTATCCGCTCCCCCGCGCCGCCGCGGAGAGAATGGCGATGTTGGACTCCACGGCCTGGGCGCTCAGAAGGTCGATGTTCTTCAAGCTCGTCCCGGGAGACTTCTTGATGGCGTTGTACTTTGAGTCGCGGATGTTCGCGAGGAACTCTTTGTTTTCCTCCTCGGTCAGGTGCTGGATGGTCTCCCGGGAGAAGTGGAAGAAGTAGCCCAGAATGGTTCGCTGGGAGCGCTTGAGGGCTTCCGCGAAGATCCGGTCGTGATCGGCGTCTACGATGGCGCGGTCGAAAAAGGTGGCCAATGCCGGGGAGGAGGCGCCGCGATCGGACGTCAGCTGTGCCTTGAGCTCTCGGAGTTTCGCGATCCCTCCGCTCGTATCGGAGGAGGAGAAGATGACGTCGTAGGTGATGACCTGGGCGCCGTAGGCGACGAGCTGGTCGACGAGCTGGGCCTGGACGGTGAAGGGCCAGGGCCAGCGGCCGAGCTGGTCGATGCTCTTCTCGTCGATGGCGGCTATCACGATCTCGTCGCCGGGCTTCTTGATGCCCCGCGCGAGGAACCGCATGTCGGAGAGCAGGAGCTCCAGCCGACTGATGATGGCCGGTTCATGGGCGAAGGTGAGGAGCATGACCGCGGTGAGGAGAACACCTACGGTCGTGTTGATGTTCCGAAAAATCCAGTTCAGCAGGGTGCGCATGGGAGTCAAACGCTCGCTCTAGTTACTGGCTGCGATTCAACTCATAGTATGTCATACATCTTGGCCGCTCACCACGGAGAGGCAAGGGGAGGATGGCGCGCGAACGAAGGCGGCCGGGCCTTGTCTGCTCCCCGGGGTTGCCTTAGGATGGGGCCCGGTTCGGATCCGAATCTGAGGAGGACCCATCCGTATGGCCGCTTTGCCCGTCCCGAAAGTGATCAATTCCCTCGATGTCCCTGAGGACAAGGCGTACGAGCCGCCCTACAACATCCGCTGGGGTGTGGACCGCGAGACGACGGGGACCAAGACCATCACAATGGGCCGGACGATCATCCCGCCCCGCGGGCGGAATCACCTTCACTTCCACAAAAACTGTGACACCACGATCTACGTCGTGAGGGGGCCGATTAACATCTATTGGAAGGAAGGCGGCGAGATCAAGAAGCGCGGGGTCGAGGCGGGCCACTTCGTCTACTTTCCGTGCGGATGCATCCACGGCCAAGAGAACCCAAGCGCCAAGGAGCCGGCCGAGCTCATCTTCACCTACGGTGGAATGCCAAACAAAGAGGCAGCTGGGACGACCTTCGTGGACGATCCCCGCGATCCGCTCCGGGGTTGACCTCATATCCGCCCAGGCGGGGCGGTCTGGTCCGCCCCGGGGGGTAGCGCATGGACCGCCTCCGCTGTGCGTTGGGGTTCGCTCTTGCCCTTTGGCTTCTCTTGGCGGTGTCATCCCCCGCCCCCGCCGCCGTCCGGAGCCGGGTGTCCGAGTCGGACGGCGCGACGCTGGTCCACGTCCCCGGGGGCACCTTCACAATGGGCTACAGCCGCGGCGAGCGGGACGAGCGGCCCGAGCGCCGCGTGTTCGTCTCGGCCTTCTGGATCGACCAGACCGAGGTCACGGCGGCCCGCTTCTCCCGGTTCGCGGAGGCGGTCGGCTACCGCTCGACGGCCGAGAAAGAGGGCTGGGCTTGGGTGTGGGACGCCTCCCTGAAGCAGGGCAAGGGGGGATGGCGCCAGGAGCGGGGCGCGACCTGGCGCAACCCGGGGGGGCGCGGCTCCGACTGGGGAAAAATGCCCGAGCAGCCGGTCTCCCAGGTGAGCTGGCATGACGCGGTGGCCTACTGCCGATGGGCGGGCCGGCGCCTTCCGACCGAGGCGGAGTGGGAGCGGGCGGCCCGGGGAGAGGACGGCAGGAAATACCCCTGGGGGAACGCCCGGGATCCGATGCGGGCCAACCTCAAGGACGGGGAGGACGGCTTTCCCGAAGTGGCCCCCGTGGGCCGCTTCCCGCAGGGGGCCAGCCCCTTCGGTGCCCTCGACATGGCGGGCAACGTCTGGGAGTGGGTGGCGGATTGGTACGGCGCCCGGGCCTACGAGAAGATGGCCGAGCGCGATCCGCGCGGGCCTGCCAGCGGGAAGACGCGCGTGGTGCGCGGCGCCTCCTGGGGAAGCCCCATCGACTGGGCGGGGACCTACAACCGCTATCACCGGCTCCCCGATTACCGGAACAACAAGATCGGCTTCCGCTGCGCCGCGGGCGAAGGGGGGTAGGGGGCCGCCGCCGCAGGGCGCGGCCCTAGCGCTTTGCCACCGGAGGCGCGGGCGGCGGGGCGGGGACCGCGAGGACCCCGTGCGGGCCGTTCCCCACCCGGATCCTCCTCAGGTTGGCGTGCCGCAGGGCGTCCATGACGAAGACCTCCCGCGAGTCGCGGTTGGTGACGTAGGCGAGTGCGCCGTCCGGCGTGAAGGCGATGAGGTCTGGCCGCGATCCTTGCTTCACGAAGGCCACCTCTTTCTGGTCCGCGACGGCGTGGACGGCGACGGCGTTGATGTGCGGCATCGTGATGTAGAGAAAGCGCCCGTCCGGGGTGACAGCGACGTCATGCGGCTCGTCGCGGAGCTTCACCGTGCGCACGGTCTGGTGCGTGTGCGCGTCCACCACGCTGTACGAGTGACGCTCCCCATTCATGATGAAGAGCCACCTTCCGTCGCGGCTGAAGTCGAGCCCCTCGATGTAGTGGCCGGCGTCGATCTGCTTGACCGCCTTCCGTGCCGCTAGATCCACGACGGAGACGTCCTCGCTGAGCTCGTTCGCCACGAAGGCGAACCGGCCGTCCGGGGAGATCTTGAGGTTCACCGGATTGTTTCCGCCGTGATCGATGAGGCCGACGAGGCGCTGGGTGGCCAGGTCCAGGATCGAGACGTTGTCCGAGTAGGTGTTGACGAAGTAGGCGAGGCGCCCGTCGGGCGAGAAGGCGAGGTTGTAGGGGTCGCGGCCCGCCCGCACGCGAGCCGTGAAGCGGAGCTCGTGGGCGTCGAAGATTTGGACGAGGGATCGCCCGTCGTTGATGATGTAAGCGTGGCGGCCGTCCGGCGCGAGGGCAAGGCGGTTCGGCTTGCTGCCGGCGGGGAGGGTGCGGATCACCTCGTGGGTGTCGCGCGCGATGACGCTCAGGGTGCCCTCCCGCGTGTTCGTCACGAGGATCCGCTCCCCCGCCGCCTGGGCCGGCGCGGGGTTCCCGAGGGTGGCGGCGAGGACCAGGGCCCCAAGAAGGCGCGGGGGCATCATGGGGAGGACTCCCCCGGTCCCGGGGCCGCGGTGCCCCGAGGAGGGAGGTTTCCTTGGTCCCGGAGGAAGCGCTCCTTCGCCTTGGGGTCGAACTGGCAGCGGCAGAGCGTCCGGATGAAGGCCACCAGGTCGCGGATCTCCTCGGCCGAGAGGGCGTTGCCCCAGGGCGGCATGATGGGAGAGAGGTCGCTCGCTCCGCCGCCGCGGGTGATGGTCCGGACCATGTCGGCGTCGGAGAACTGGGCCATGTCCTTGCCGTCCGAGAGGTTCCGCGGGCTCACGGGAAGCTGGGCCGTGTTGTTCACGCCCTTGCCATCCCCCCGGGGGCCGTGGCACTGGATGCAGAACCACCGGAAGTTGTCCTCCGCTTTGGCGCGCAGGGGTTCTTCCTGTGCCTCCCCGGCCGGGATGAGGCCCAGCGAGGCGGCGACGAGGAGGAGGGCGGAAGCAACCGCGCGGGGGCGCATGGAAGAGGTCACTTGAAGGAGGAGAAATAGGCGGCCAGGGAGATGAGATCGTTTTCGCTCAGCGGGGTGAAGGCCTGGTCCCCGTAGACGGGCATCCGTCCGTTGGGATTGTAGCGCTCCGGCGACTTGAGGAAGGCCACGATGAAGTCGGGCCGAAGCCGGTGGCCGGCGTCGATCAGGTGGGGGCCGCTGAAGCCGCCCACCTCGACAGCCTGCCGGTAGACGGTCTTCCGGATGTGCACCTTGTGGCACGCGTAACAGGGCTGCTCCTTCTGGAAGAGAATCCGGGCGCGCCGCAGGACCTCCCGGGGAATCTCCTTCCAGTCAGGCACCTTCCCCGCCGGCATCTGGGGGTCCACGAGCGTCTCCAGGTAGGCCGCCACCTCGAGCGCCTCCGCGGGGGGGAGGGCGGGGTGGGGGAAGGTCCCCTTCTCCATGGTCCCGTAGCGCACCCCGCGGATGGGCTTCGGCTTGGCGAGCCACCCCG
>CAYMWZ010000173.1:0-6597 GCA_964394385.1 uncultured Nitrospinaceae bacterium
CCGATCCTTAAAGTATTTCTCGAATACCTCCATGGGGGCGACCAGGGCGCCCTTCTGTCCCTCGGGCCTGAGCCTCAGGTCGATTTCGTAGGCGCGCTCTCCCTCCGGGGGGGCCGAGAGGCCGTCGCGCAGGCTGGTTGCGAGGCGGAGGAAGTAGTCGTGGTTGGGGAGGGGGCCGCGTCTCCTGGGGCGGCCGTTGGTCTCCCCGGGGCCGCTGTAGACGAAGACCAGGTCCAGGTCGGAGCCGAAGTTCATGTCCCGGCTCCCGAGTTTTCCCATGCCAATGATGGCGAAGCCGGCCTCCTGCCCATCTCGCGCGTCGATGGGTGTTCCGTGGATGGAGCGCAGCTCCTCCTCGGCGATCGAGAGGCCCACCCCGATCACGGCCTCGGCCAGGCAGGTGAGGTCGGCGAGGGTTTCCAGGATGTCGGCTTCGCCCAGAATGCTCCGCATCCCGATGGCCAGCTCCTCCCCGCGCTTGGCGGCGCAGAGGCGGCCGAACCGCTGCGCCAGGCCGGAGGGCCCGCGGGCGGCGGCGGCGAGGTCCGCGGCCAGGGCCGCGGGGGGCTTCGAGGCGGTGAGCGCCTCGGGCCGGAGGATGGAGTCGAGGAGGCCGGGCTGGGAGATCAGGATCTCCGATAGGTAGTCGCTTGAGCCGAACAGGCGGAGGAGGACTTCGAAAACCCGCTCTTGGGCCGCCATCAGCGAGAAGACCGCCTCGCGTCCTCCCCCTCTTTCGACGAATCGGTTGAGGTTCACGACGGTGCGGTCGGGGTCGGGGAGGTCGAGGGTGAGGTAGAGGAGGCGGGGCAGCAGATCGTCGAACATGCGCTTGGCGCGGGCGCTCACGTGCTCGAATGGCTCCCCGTTTCGCAGGAGGCGCAACTGGGCGCTCGCGGCCTTGGGGTCCGCGAAGTTGTAGGGCGCCAGGTCCGCCGGCGAGAGGGAGTCCTCCAGGGTCTCGGCGCTGGCTGGGAGGGGTTCCTCCTGGGCGGCGGCCGGGGGAGCGGCGGGCGCGGGAGCGGCATCCTGGCTCCGGAAGAGGTTCCCGAACACCTTGGAGACCGCCTCCTGGTGGCCTCTCAGGACGGCCGCGAAGGCATCCCGCTCGCTCCGGCCCTCCTGGCGCTGGAATCCCATCTTGCGGGCGAGGATGGTGAGGGCGTGGGGGTCGGTGGGGAGGTCGTGGGTTTGGAGACCGTGGGTGACCTGGACCCGGTGTTCGACGTCGCGGAGGAAGACGTAGGCGGCCGAGAGGGCGCTGCAATCGTCCATGGGCAGGAGGCCGAGGGCCTGGATCGCCAAGAGGGCCTCCAGGGTGTTGGGCGTGCGCAGGTGGGGCTCTTTGCCGCCATAGATGAGCTGGAAGGCCTGGGCGATGAACTCGATCTCGCGAATGCCCCCCTCGCCGAGCTTCACGTTCAAGGCGCTGCGGCCGCGGGCGGCCAGCTGGGCGTTGATGCGGTCTTTGATCTGCCCGATCTCGCTGAGGGCGCTGAGGTCGAGGGTGCGGCGGTAGATGAAGGGCCGGGTCATGTCCAGGAAGGCCTGGCCCAGGGCGGATGAGCCCGCCGAGGGACGGGCCTTGATGAGGGCCTGCCGCTCCCAGGTTTCACCCCAGGACTCGTAGTAGATCTCACAGCTTCTCAGGGAGTAGGCGAGAGCCCCCTGGGCGCCCTCGGGCCGCAGGCGGGTGTCCACCCGGAAGACGTGACCCTCCTCGGTGGTCTCCGCCATGAGAGCAATGACGCGCCGGGCGAGGCGGGCGTGAAAGTCGTGATTGGTGATCTGGCCCTTTCGCCCTCTCCCCGCGGCGCTGGGGACGCCGGAGGTCCCTCCCTCGTCGCTCGTGTAGAGGAAGAGGAGGTCGATGTCGGAGCTGAAGTTGAGCTCGAGCCCCCCCAGCTTGCCCAGCCCGATCACGGCGAACTCGCACAGCCGCCACCGGCCGCCCCGCCCGCGCCAGCGCGGCTTGCCGTGGAGGGCCTCCAGTTCGGCCCGGGCGATTCGGATGGCGACCTCGAGACAAGCGTCCGCCAGGTGGGAGAGCGCCCGGGTGGATTGGGGCATCTCGACGAGGCGCATGAGGTCGCGCAGCCCGATCCGGAGATACTCCCGCTGGCGGAAGCGCCGAAGGGCGTTCGCCGGGCCGCCGGGCTCCTCCCGGGCCGCCCGCACCCAGCGCCACAGCTCGGCCTCCATTTTCGCCTCGTCCGGGTCGTGTCGCAGGGTCGAGGGGCGGAAGAGCCAGTCGAGGTACGCGGGGTGGCGCAAGACGGTGTCGGTCAGGAACTGGCTCCCTCCCGCGAGCGTGAAGAGGATGGCGCGGCGGTCGGCCGATCGGCGCAGGGTCTTGAGGAGGGCGTCGGGATCCTCGCGGGTCTCGAGGATGCGCTCGAGGTTCGATAGGGCGCGCTCGGGCTCGAAGGTGTCGGTCAGGGCGGCGAGGAACTGGCCCAGGAACGCCTTGTCCTCGCGCGGGAACGCCGGATGGAGGGCGAGGGTTTGGAGGTTGCGGGCGGCGCGCGCGTGGTCGATCACGCCGATCGCGTCGAGGAGGTCGGCGACGATGGGGGAGGGTGCTCCCCCCGCGAGGAGGCGCTCGATGTGGGAGAGGCCCGGATGGTCGAGAATCTGGCGGCTCACCTTGGACCTCTCGGCGGCCTCAGGACGGCGGGGACTCCGCGCCCGAGGAGGGGTCGCAGGCGCCCGAGGGCAGGCCGGCGCTGGAAAAAGACCCTGCCGACAGGCGGGGGAGGGCCAGAGGGCATGTGCGCTTCAAATCGGAGTCTCCCAAAGGGCGCAGCCGAATTCCCCCCCCCCGTTTCATCCTAGCACTCCCTTTGGATGGCCGAAAAGTGAGTGAATTCGGGCATCCGGACCAGCATTTGTCTCTGTCTTGGCGCTCGCAAGAGGCAGAAGGATCGGGAGGAGAAATGATCTGAATCCATATAATTTATATTATTTATATATTACAAAAAAATATAAAGTTTGTGGCCACGTTTTTGCTGAAAAAATTTCTATTGACGCGATGTTTTGTGGGGAGGTATAGTTGTCGGGTGGTAGGATGACCCCATAAGCTCATGACTGTTCCCTCCGGGAGGGATCTCTTTGGCGATTGAGGGCCGCCTCCAGGCCGTGAAGAAGGTCCGGGTCTACGAGGGGATCGTCTCGCAGATCACGGCCCTCATCCTTGAGGGCGACCTCAAGGTGGGCGACAAGCTCCCCTCCGAGCGGGATCTGTGCGAGCGCTTCGGGGTGGGGAGAAACTCGGTGCGGGAGGCGGTGCGGGCCCTCGAGTCGGCGAACTTGGTGGCGACCCGCCAGGGAGAGGGCACGTTCGTGGTGGCCAACGCGTCTTCGCTGGTCCCGGTCCTCTCGGAGAAGATCTCCTCCGAGGGGGAGAACGGGATCCGGCTCCTCTTCGAGGCGAGGCGGCTTCTGGAGCCTCAGATTGCCGTCCTGGCGACGGACCGGGCGACCCCCGCGGAGTTGGAGATTCTTGATGCCATCGTCGAGCGGCAGCGCATGGAGATCCGCTCCGGCGGGACGGGGATGGCAGAGGACACCGCCTTCCACCTCGGGCTCGCCGAGGCCGCAAAGAACGAGTTTTTGCAGCGGCTGGTCGGGATCTTGCTGAACTCTTTGCAAGAGATCCGTGAGCGTTCGGTCCGCGAGAAGGCCGGGCGGGCCCGCTCCCTCAAGGGTCATGTGGAGATTCTCGAGGCCGTCCGCAGCGGCGATGAGAAAAAGGCGCTCAGCCGCATGCTGAGCCATCTCATCGAGATCGAGGGCGGGGAGATAGACCTCGAAAGCGAGGAGGATGAGGATGAAGCCGGGGCGGACCTAGAGTAGGAGCGCGACAGATGGCGGGGCGCCGCCCCGCGTGGTGCATGCAGCGGAATCCCATAGGAGGCAGCGGATGTGAGTGTACTCTCTTTTGAAATCATCTACCGGGGGATCTTCCAGAAAACCCTGGCCAACAAGATTTCCCGCACGCTCGTCTTTGCCGCGGTCAAGGAGGGCAAGGTGGGGATCTCCTTCGGCCGCTATAGCGACTCGCCCGAGCGCAACGGGATTCCGGCGAAGCTCTTCGGCTACATCGCCGACTCCCAGGAGGAGCTCCAGACGGTCGCGGCCAAGTATGAGCCCAAGCAGGTGGACGTCTCCATCTGCGTCGATGACACGATGTGTAAGGGAGTCGAGTCGTGGGCGTGGTACGGCCTCCAGCCCATCAACGCCGTGACCAAGCCCGGCGGCACCCTCATCGTCACCTCGACCAAGTCCCACGCGGAGCTCGTCAAGCACATCCACCGCAAGGAGGTTCCCTACAACCTCGCCATCGTGAAGGGCGGCACCAGCTTCGCGGGCCTTTGGGTGTACAAGGACGACGGCACCGACGCCCGCTGCCTGGGGGCCGCGCTCCGGGCCATGCCGAGCCTCTGCTCGATGGCCTCGCTCGAGCAGGCAATCCGGGATAACCTCGGCGGCGATGCCCACGTCGATGCGGCCCGCGAGAGCTTCGAGGACACCCGTCCGAAGGAGGTCAAGCCGGGCGAGGGCGACGCCGAGGTGCCGTATTCCTTCGAGCTCCTCAAGTGGCACGAGATGCGCGAGGGCATCGTCGTCGATGGGGTCGGCGGGCACAACAGCTTCCGCGACATGGAGGGCGGCTACCAGCCGGGGCGGAACGAGTACTTCAAGAAGTGGTCCACCCGGACCATGCGGCCCGTCGTCCAGTTCGACAAGTGCACAAAGTGCACCCTCTGCTGGGTCGCCTGCCCCGACACCTGCTTCGACGTGACGCCGGACGGCTACTTTGACGCCAACATGGATGCCTGCTGCGGCTGCGGCGTCTGCGAAGCCATCTGCCCCGTCCCCGAGTGCATCACGATGGTC
The DNA here is from genome assembly GCA_964394385.1 of uncultured Nitrospinaceae bacterium. Lineage (GTDB taxonomy): Bacteria > UBA8248 > UBA8248 > UBA8248 > UBA8248 > CAYMWZ01. Next base: position 4,900 of record CAYMWZ010000173.1, read on the forward strand.
AACGAGGTGGTCTTCGAGGAGCGCGACAGCCAGTACGTGATGTGGAAGGACGACAAGGCGAATTACGAGACGTATCTCAAAGAGAAGCGGACCAAGGGCAGGATTGAGAACCGCCATCCGATCACGGGCATCGCCGTGGCATTCTCCGGCGCCGGGCTCGAAGGCGGCCACAATCAGCAAACGGGCCTTTCCTGGTCCCTCAAAGATCACTAAGAGGAGCCGCGAGCATGGCAACGGTTGTTGAAAAGAAGTCGGCCGATCGGGTGGAGCTGCTCACCGGCAGCGAGGTGATGGCCCACATTTGCCGCTTGGCGGATGTGGACGTCATCACGGCCTATCCGATCCGGCCCTACGACACGGTGATGCAGTACATCTCGAAGTTCATCGCGAACGGCGAGTTCGACGCCGACTACATCGTAGCCGAGAGCGAGCACGGCCAGTTCGAGATCGTCAAGCACGCCTCCGCCGTTGGCGCGCGCGTGTTCACCGGCTCGAGCGGCGTGGGTTGGTTCTACGCGATGGAGGCCATCGCCGTCACGGCGGGCCTTCGCCTGCCGGTTGTCGCCCTGGTGGGCTGCCGGGCGCTCGACGACCCCGGCGCCTTCGGGACCGAGCACAACGACGCCATGGCCGTTCGGGACCTGGGCTGGCTGCTCTGCTGGGCAGACACCGCCCAGGAGGCGGTCGAGCTGGGTCTCATGGCCTACCGCGTGGCGGAGGATCCCAAGGTCTTCCTCCCTTGCGCCATCGCCATGGACGGCGCCTTCCTCACCCACAGCCAGGCCGTCGTGAAGCTGCCGGGCCAGGAGGAGGTCCGGGAGTTCCTCCCGCCCTACGACCGGGGGGATCTGCTCCTTCACCCGGACAACCCCATCACCATCGCCCCCCAGGCGAACGAGGACTGGCTGATGGAAATCCGGCGCCAGAGCAGCGAGGCCGCCAAGCGGGCCTACACCGTGATGAAGGACGCCTACAAGGACTACAACCGCATCTTCGGCACGAACGTACACCCCTTCCTCGATGAGTACATGACCGAGGATGCCGAGGTCGTGCTCTGCGGCATGGGCACCTTGAGCCTGCCGGTCAAGGTGGCCGTCCGGGAGCTCCGGGCCCAGGGCAAGAAGGTCGGCTTGGTGCGCCTCAAGTGGTTCCGTCCGTTCCCGACCGAGGAGTTGCGGGCGTCGCTCTCGCGTTTCAAGGCGGTGGGCGTGGTCGACCGCGACTACTCGTTCGGCTCGCCCTTCCACGGCGGCGTGCTGCTGAACGAAGTCAAGGCGTGCCTCTATGGCGCCGAAAAGCAGCCTCTGATGAAGGGCTACGTCTGCGGCCTCGGCGGGCGCGAAGTCACCCTGGATGATGTAAAACTCGTGGCCGAGGAAGTCCTGGCGGCCGCCAAGAGCGGAAAAACCGACAACCACGTCAAATGGGTCGGCGTGAGGGAGTAAGCCATGGAAAAGACGATCTACCAGATCGGGACGCAAGAGCTTCCCATGATGGGGAAGGTGAATCAGATTCCGAAGAAGGCCGTCGAAGAGTATTTCACCAGCGGCCACCGCACCTGTCAGGGCTGCGAGAGCGCCCTCGTCATGCGCCTCATGGCCAAGGCCGCCGGCCCGCGAACAATCATCCTGGGCAGCACGGGCTGCATGTACGTGGCCAACACCACCTACTACAGCACCCCCTGGGTGGTGCCCTGGA
>CAYMWZ010000174.1:0-6543 GCA_964394385.1 uncultured Nitrospinaceae bacterium
GGCCATGTAGTTGCCCAGATGCTGGATCTCGTCCTCCGCCATCTGCTTGAGGACCCGGCCCGCCAACTCCTGCCCCACATTGAGCAAGAGGATGGCCGCCTTCTCCGAACCATTCAGCCTCTCAAAAGCAGGCATCCTCGCCATGTCGGCTCCTTCCGAGTCAGGAAAGCCTCTCCCCGGGCCTCAGGCCCGTCTCAACTTGACACTCCATTATTACCCCAAACCATGCCGCAAGGGAAGGAGAAAAAAGAGGCGAATTCTCGGATTTTTGAAGAGTTACGAGGCAATCGGGAGGGATGCGGGGCGCTCCGCCCGGCGGCGGCCCGGCCAGCCGCAGGGAATATCCTCAGAAGGGATGAAATTTCTAAAAGTTTTTCTCAATATGGCCCGAAGCTGAAAAAAGTCCACGAATTCCGCGGGCCCGGCGGACGGGGGAGGACCGCCCTCCCCCCTTCACGCTGACACCTCGACCCCCCGGTCCACCGCCCGGGCCATGAGGAAGAGGAGATCCGAGAGTCGGTTGAGGTAAACGAGAAGGTCGCGGTTCTCGACATATCCCTCGTCCCTCAGGCGCACGGCCCAGCGCTCCCCCCGCCGGAGGATGGTGAGGGCCAAGTCCAGCGCGGCGCCGCCCGCGGACCCTCCCGAGATGGTCCAGTCGGTGAGCTTGATGGCCCGCTCGTAGCGGGCGACCTCTCCCTCCGCCCAGGCCACGAGCTCCGGGCCGACCCGCTCCTTGAGCCTCCCCGCTTTCCCCCGCAGGGTGGCCAGTTCGCTGCTCGCCGTGAAGAGATCCTTTTGGATCTGGAGGATCGCGGGCTTGAGCCAGTCCGGGGCCATCGCCCGGGCGAGCCCCAAAGCCGCCTGGGCCTCGTAGATGGCGCCAAAGGCCTCGACCTGGGGGTGGTACTTGGGGACGCGGTCGGCGAACCAGAGGTCCGTCCGTCCGTCGTCCCCGCGCTTCGTGACGAGCGACATGGGCCGATCTCCTCTCGCCGGGGCCCCTAGAGCCTCCGGATGACGTCCTCCCCGGCCGAGCGCGTCGTGCCCGTGCCCCCCAGGTCGGGCGTGCGGTCCCCCCGGGCCAGGTGGCCGCGGACGGCGCGCTCGAGCCGCCGGGCGGCGCGCCCCTCGCCCAGGTACTCCAGCATCATGACGCAGGAGAAGAGCGTCGCCACGGGGTTGGCGATCCCCCGCCCCATGATGTCGGGGGCGGAGCCGTGCACCGGCTCGAACATGGCGGGGGTGGCGCGCTCGGGGTTGACGTTGGCGCTCGCGGCGACCCCCAGCCCGCCCACGATGCCGGCGCCCAGGTCCGTCAGGATGTCCGCGAAGAGGTTGGTCGAGACCACCACGTCGAAGCGGTCGGGGCGGCGGACGAACTCGAGCGCCGCGGCGTCGACGAGGTACTTGGCCGTCTTCACCTTCTTGTAGCGCGGCCGCGCGGCCACCTCGGCGAACACCTCGTCCCAGAGCACCAGGGTGTGGCCCTGGGCGTTGGATTTCGTCACATTGGTCACGTGCCTCCTGCGCTTTAGGGCGGCCTCGAAGGCGGCCTCGACGATGCGCTGGCAGCCCCTCCGGGTGAAGAGGGCCACCTGCGCCGCCACCTCGCCCGGCTGGCCCAGGTAGTGCCGCCCCCCGATGGGGCTGTACTCGCCCTCGGTGTTCTCCCGGAAGAAGAGCATGTCGATCTGGCCGGGCTTGTAGGCGCGGAGAGGGGACTCCAGCCCCTCGTAGAGCACGATGGGGCGCACGTTGGCGTAGAGGTCGAAGCCGCGGCGTATGGGAAGGAGGAGCTGGTTCAGGGTGATGTGGTCCGGGATGTCGGGCCTTCCCACGGCGCCCAGGAGGATGGCGTCGAAGGGGCGCAGCCGCTCCAGGAAATCCTCCGGGCACATGCGCCCCGTCCGGTGGTAGAAGTCGCTCCCCCAGGGGAAGCGGGTGAACTCGAACGAAAGGCCCCTCCCCTTCCTCGCCAGGGCGCGCAGGACGCGGACGCCCTCGCCCACCACCTCGGGGCCGATCCCGTCGGCCGGGATGAGCGCGATGCGGTGCCGTGCCATGTGGTCCCCTTCTTGAAGGATCCGCTCCGGCGCCGGAGCGGCGTCAAAACCCCCGCGCCACCAGCTGCTCGACCGGGTTGTAGTCGTCCGTCAGGACCGGGCCGTAGGCCGCCGGCGGGGGCGGCCCCACCCGGGAGGCGGCGATGAAGCGGAGGGCGGCGTCCGCCTCGAGGCGCGCCACGAGGCGGCCGAAGCGGCTCTCCTCCCGGTCGCGGAAGGCGAAGAGGAGGATGTTCTGGGCCACCTCGGGCGCCGCCGGGTCCGTGCTGAACACCCAGACGTCCGGGAAGACGGCCGCCATGGTGCGGTAGACCGCCGCGTAGAGGCTCCCCCCGGGGCCGGCGCGGTGGGCGATCAGGTTGAGCATGAAGGCGCCCCCCGGCGCGAGGCGCTCGCGCACCTCCTCGAAGAACTCCCGCGTGACGAGGTGCGGGGGGATGTTCCTGAGCCCCCGGTAGGCGTCCCCCACGATGAAGTCCCACCTCCGGCCGGAGGCGCGCAGGGTCCGGCGGCCGTCCCCCGCCCGGACGCGGATCGCCGGGTACCTGCCCAGATGGAAGAGGCTGCGTCCCGCCGCCACTACGTCGGGGTCCAGCTCGGCCACGGTGACCTCCACCTCGGGCCGCATGAGGTGGAGCGCCTTGGGCATGGTGAAGGCCCCGCCCCCGAGGAAGAAGGCGCTCCGCATGCCGGGGAGCGCGGCGGGCCCCAGGGCGACGAAGCGCGTGTAGCGGAAGTGGAGCGCCCGGTCGTCCCCCATCACCATGGCGCCCTCGGGCTGGGAGTCCAAAAAGAGCTCCCGCACCTGCCTCCCCTCGTTCTCCCACTCCTGGACGCGCAGGGTGTGGTACATGTTCTCGCGGAAGTGGACCGTCTCCTTCGTCACCCCCGGCGGGCGCCCGGCGAAGCCCGCCCCCGCCAGGAGGGAGGCCGCCGCGAAAAGAAGCGCGGCCCCGCTCCTCCGGCCCTCCCTCCTCCCGGCGGGCACCCCCTCCGCCCGGCCCGAGAGCCACAGCCCCCCCGCCCCGGCCAAGGCCAGCGCCAGCGCCGTGGCCAAGAAGATCGCGTTCAGGCCGAACTGGGGGATGAGGAAAAAGCCGGTGGCGAAGGTCCCCACGATGCTCCCCACCGTGGACCAGGTGAAGAGGTTCCCCGCCACCGTCCCCAGGAGACGCTCCCCCCGGGCCGAGAGCTTGACGGCGAAGGGGGTCAGGGCGGCGAGCACCAGGCTGGGGGGGGCGAAAAGCAGGAGCCCGCCGAAGATGGGCCCCGAGCGCAGGCTCAGGCCCCGCTCCAGGGGGGGCAGGAGAAGGGCCCTCAGGAGGGGCACCAAGGCCACGAGGCCCGCCCCCGCCAGCATGATGAGGTAGAAGGTCCGGGGCGAGGGGTCGCGGTCCGCCAGTCGGCCGCCCAGGGCGTAGCCCAGGCTCAAGGCGGCGAGGATGATGCCGATCATGCTCGTCCAGGTGTAGAGCGTGTTGCCGAAGTGGGGCGCCAGCACACGGCCTGCCGCGATCTCCAGGACGAGGATGGATCCTCCCGATAGGAACACCGAAAGATAGAGATAGGGAACCGCCCATCCGCCCGGCCCCGCCGCCGGCACGGCGGCCGGACCCGCGCGCTTGGCCATGAACTCCTCCGGTCGCGGAAAAATCGACACCCGCACTCTAGGGCAGCCCCTGCGGGGAGGCAACCGGGGCGGGGGGCCAGACCTCCCCAAATCGCCGCTCCATTGACCCTCTCCGGCAGCATCTCCTATACTCGGGCGGTTCCACTTCCCGAGACGAAAAGGTGACCGGCTTCAGGTCGGCCGGCCTTTCCTGGAACATCCCCGTTGCGCCCGCGCCGGGCAGAAGGCGAGGCGGTGTTCCCCGTGCGGGTGGGAGAGATCCTCCCCCCCGGGGAGCGGACAGGAGAACGAAGATGCGGTGCACTCTGAGGGCGGTCATTTGTGCGGTGGCATTGCTGGTCCTGGGGGTGGCGCCCCTCGCCGAAGCGGCGAAGCGGGGGGGAACCCTCCGGGTCGCCATCGAGGGAAACGTCCCCCACCTGGACGGGACGGTGGCGCTGGGGCTCCCGATCAAGTTCTACCGCGAGACGGCGGGGGCGAGCCTCGTCATGGTGGACGAGAAGTACAACATCGTGGGCGACCTCGCCCACAAGTGGGAGGTCTCCGACGAGGGGCGGGTGATCACCTTCCACCTCCACCCCGGGGCCAAGTTCCACGACGGCACCGACATGGACGCCGCCGCCGTCAAGTGGAACCTGGACGTGGTCAACCGGCGCGTCGAGCCCCAATGGGTGAAGGAGGAGAAGAAGAAAAACCCCAAGTTCAAGTTCAACTCCAGCTACGATCTCTACCTCCACCAGATCACGAAGGTTGAGGTGGTGGACAAGAACACCGTCCGCATCCACCAGAAGGACATCGGCAAGGGGATGACGCTCCCCGCCTTGGCCGGCTACTTCACGCGCTTGAGCCTCGTCTCCCCCACGGCCTACGACAAGGACATCGCGAAGTTCAGGCGCCTCCCGGTCTACGGCGGGCCCTTCAAGATCGTGGACTATAAGCCCAACCGCATCGTCGTGATGGAGCGGTTCAAGGACTACTTCATCAAGGACCGGCCCTACCTGGACCGGATCGAGGTCCTCTACATCCCGGACGCGAACCAGCGCCTGAACGCCCTCCGCTCCGGCGAGATCGACATGATCTTCAGCGTCCCCAACGCGCTCGTGGCCACCCTCCAGAAGACCCCGGGGGTTACCCTCTACGGCGGCAAGACCGCCACCACCATGGGCGCCCCCATCAACAACCAGCGGGGGCCCTGGAAGGACGTCCGGGTGCGCCAGGCGCTTGGCTGCTACGGGGTGGACCGAGCCCTCATCGTCCGCACCGCCCTGCGCGGGCTCACCGTCCCCTGGGCCACCTTCTCGGCGCCCGGCTCGAAGGACGCCGTCGACCTCGCCTCCGAGTGCCCCTTCGACCCCGAGCGGGCCAAGAAGCTCCTCGCCGAGGCCGGCTTCGGGCCCTCGAACCCCTTCAAGTTCGTCATGACCATCAACAACACCGACCCCACCTTCGTCGAGATCGCCCAGAGCATGAAGACCACCTACGCCCAGATAGGCGTCCAGATGGACATCAGCGTGGTGGACCGGGCGACCTGGGTCAACCTCTTCGTGCTCAAGCGCGAGACGGACATGACGCTCCAGGACACCCTCCCCACCCTCGACTTCAACTCGGCGAGCCACACCTTCTACACCAAGACCTTCCTCGACTACTACATGATGAAGGACCCCAAGGTGGACGGCTGGGTGGAGGAGTGGCGCTCCACCACCGACCCCGAAGCTCAGATCGCGATCAGTCACCGGCTGCAGCGTTACCTGCTGGTGATGGGATAGTATCCCCCGCTGTCTGGCTCGCCCTTCACTCAGGCGACGCGGGACTACGTGAAGGGGTACCCGTTCCTGAACAAGCTCATGTTCACCCTGAAGGACGTGTGGCTGGACAAGTAGGTGGGCCGCCCCCATGCACACCTACATCCTCCGGCGGCTGCTGCTCATCTTGCCCACCCTGGCCGGGATCAGCCTGGTCGTCTTCCTGGCGATGCAGGCCATCCCGGGGGACCCGGTGGCGGTCTACCTCGGCACGTTCTATGACGAGGCGGCGGCGGCCGTCATCCGCGCCCAATACGGCCTGGACCAGCCGGTCCTCGTCCAGTACTTACGCTGGCTGAGCCGGCTGCTCCAAGGGGATTGGGGCAAGGAGGTCCTCTCCGGCGACCCGGTGCTGCGGAGGCTGCTCGAGCACATCCCCGTGAGCGCGGAGCTCATCCTGGGGGCGATGGTCGTCGCCCTCCTCATCGCCATCCCCGCCGGGGTGGTCTCCGCCACGCGCCCCTACTCCAAGAGCGACTACGCGGCCATGACGGGGGCGATGCTCGGGGTCTCGCTGCCGGAGTTCTTCGGGGGGGTGCTCCTCGTGCTCCTCTTCTCCGTGTCCCTGGGCTGGCTCCCCGTCCAGGGCTACCGGCCCTGGGCGGAGGGCGCCTGGGCGCACCTCTCTCACATGATCCTCCCCTGCTTCACCCTGGGCTTCACCCGCGCGGCCATCCTCACCCGGCTGGTGCGCAGCTCCATGCTGGAGGTGGTCCGCCAGGAGTACGTCCGGACGGCGCGGGCGAAGGGGGCGGGGGAGTTCTCCGTCATCAACAAGCACGCCCTGAAGAACGCGCTCATCCCGGTGGTCACCTACATGGGCCTGCAGGTGGGGTTCCTCGTGGGGGGCACCATCGTCGTGGAGACGATCTTCTCCGTCCCGGGCCTGGGCCAATACGGGATCAACGCCATCGCGGGCCGCGACTACCCCGCGGTGATGGGCTTCATCCTCATCGCCTCCTCGGTCTTCGTCCTGGTGAACCTGGTCGTCGACCTCGTCTACGTCCTGCTGCCAGCAGAAGTCACTGCTGCACAGCGACCTAGC
>CAYMWZ010000175.1:0-1633 GCA_964394385.1 uncultured Nitrospinaceae bacterium
GTCTGGGTCCGCTTCGACCCGAAGGATTTTGACATCCGCCGATGGCTCGGCTCGGACGAGGTCCGCCGCCGCTACTGGGCCGCGGCGCGTGAGGGCTACCGCCGGGTGCGCGAGGCCCTCCCCTCGGCCGGCCACCGGGCTCTGGCGCGCCTGGCCCGCGAGGAGCGCCTCGGCCTTCTCATCACCCAGAACACGGACGGCCTCCACCAGAAGGCGGGCCACGACCCGGCCGGGATCGTCGAGCTGCATGGGACGAGCCACGTCTGCGTGTGCCTCGGCTGCGGAGGGCGCCTCGGCCGGGCCGAGGTGCAGGCGCGCGTGGAGGCCGGGGAGGAGGTCCCCCGGTGCAGGGAATGCGGGGGGTTCCTCAAGCCGGACGCCGTCTTCTTCGGCGAGGGGGTCCCTGCGGGCCGCCTGGCCCGGGCCGTCCGGGGGGCCGAGGCGGCCGAGGTTTTCCTCGTCGTGGGCTCCTCTCTCGCGGTGCGTCCCGCCGGCGCCTTGCCCGAGAAGGCGCTGCTGTGCGGGGCGCGCCTCGTCATCGTGAACGACGCCCCCACCCGCCTCGACCGCCGGGCGCACGCCCTCCTGCGGGGGAGTGCGGGCGAGATCCTGCCTCTCCTCGTGGAGGCGGCCCTGGAGTAGGCGGCGTCTCGCCCTCGGCGGCCGGGGGGCTGCCGTTTTTGATCTTCCCCGGCCGGGGTGGTAGAGTCGGCGGGTTTCGGAGCGAATTCCCCATGTCCCAATCCGGAGGGGAGGGGGTTCTCCCGCGCCGGAAGCGTTGTCCTCTTTCCCACGAAGCGTGAATCGCTCGCGCCCGTTGCGAGGAGGTGCGCATTGGCCACCCATGAGCTGACCGCCGGGCCGGACACGGTCCATTGGGGGTACTATTCTGCCTCCCAACCCCCGGTCATGACCATCGCTTCGGGGGACGTCCTCGTCGTCCACACCGAATCCGGGAGGAAAGACCTCCTCCCCAAGCTCGGCAAGCGCGCCTCCCGGGCCCTCAGGGGTATTTTGGCCAAAGTCCCCCAGGGGCCCGGGGCCCACATCCTGACGGGCCCGGTGGCCGTCCGGGGCGCCAGGCCGGGCGACGTGCTCGAGGTGCGCATCCGGGAGGTGAAGCCCCGCTACGACTGGGGCTACAACGGCTTCCGTCCTCTGGGGGGAGGGTTGCCGGAGGATTTCCCCTACATGCGCGTGGTGGTGGTGGAGGTGGACGCCAAGGCCGGGACGGGGGACTGGGGGGCGGGGGTGAAGGTGCCGCTCCGGCCCTTCTTCGGCAACTTCGGGGTGGCTCCTCCCCCCCGGATGGGTCAAGTCTCCTCGGCTCCTCCCGGCGAGTGGGGCGGGAACACCGACAACAAGGAGTTCACCTCGGGGGCGACGGTCTATCTACCCGTCTTCAACGAGGGGGCCCTCTTCTCGGTGGGGGACGGGCACGGCTGCCAGGGAGACGGGGAGGCCAACATCAACGGCATCGAGATGGGCCTCTCGGGCACCTTCGAGCTCATCCTCCGCAGGGACATGAGGCTCAAGGTGCCCCGGGCGGAGACGGAGACCCACCACATCCTGATGGGTTTCGACCCCATCCTCGACAACGCGGCCAAGATGGCGCTCCGGGAGACGATCGCGT
>CAYMWZ010000175.1:1733-6533 GCA_964394385.1 uncultured Nitrospinaceae bacterium
TTCGACCCCATCCTCGACAACGCGGCCAAGATGGCGCTCCGGGAGACGATCGCGTTCCTCGGGGAGCTTCGGGGGATGAGCCGGGATGACGCCTACACCTTGTGCAGCCTCGCGGTGGACCTGCGGGTCACCCAGATCGTGAACGGCGTCAAGGGCGTCCACGCCATGCTGCCCAAGGCGATCCTCCGTTGAGGCTGTGGCCCGCGGTGCGGCCGGGCCGTCCGGGAGACAGAAGATGGCGCGCCACGAGTTGACGGCGGGGCCGGCCACCGTTCACTGGGGCTACTATGACGCCTCGCTCAAGCCCGTCCTCACGGTGGACTCGGGCGACACGCTGGTCGTGCACACCGAGTCGGGGAGGGAGGAGTACCTTCCCCTCCTCGGCAAGCGCGCCTCCCAGGCCCTCAGGGACATTTTGGGCAAAGTCCCCCAGGGGCCCGGGCCCCACATCCTGACGGGCCCGGTGGCCGTCCGGGGCGCCAGGCCGGGCGATGTGCTCGAGGTGCGCATCCGGGAGGTGAAGCCCCGCTACGACTGGGGCTACAACGGCTTCCGTCCTCTGGGGGGAGGGTTGCCGGAGGATTTCCCCTACATGCGCGTGGTGGTGGTGGAGGTGGACGCCAAGGCCGGGACGGGGGACTGGGGGGCGGGGGTGAAGGTGCCGCTCCGGCCCTTCTTCGGCAACTTCGGGGTGGCCCCCCCGCCCGCGATGGGGCGCATCTGGAGCTACCCGCCGGGCGAGTGGGGGGGCAACCTGGATAACAAGGAGCTGACGGCGGGGGCGGTGGTGTGGTTTCCCGTCTTCAACGAGGGGGCCCTCTTCTCGGTGGGGGACGGGCACGCCTGCCAGGGGGATGGCGAAAGCTGCCTCTCCGCCCTCGAGGCAGGCATGACGGGGACGCTGGAGCTCATCCTCCGCCGGGACATGAAGCTCAAGGTGCCCCGGGCGGAGACGGAGACCCACCACATCCTGATGGGCTTCGACCCCATCCTCGACAACGCGGCCAAGATGGCGCTCCGGGAGACGATCGCGTTCCTCGGGGAGCTTCGGGGGATGAGCCGGGATGACGCCTACACCTTGTGCAGCCTCGCGGTGGACCTGCGGGTCACCCAGATCGTGAACGGCGTCAAGGGCGTCCACGCCATGCTGCCCAAGGCGATCCTCCGGTAGAGGAACAGGGGGCGCCGCCCCCGCAGAGGAGAAGAAGCCATGCAGAGAGACCCGGCCACCATGGACGACCGGCCCACGCGGCCGCCCTTCATCCCCGGCACGCCGGAGGAGCTCGACGCCGTCATCGCGGCGCCGGCGAACCACGAGGTGCTTTTCGAGAACGACCGGGTGCGCGTGCTCCGGGTGATCATGCAACCGGGCGAGGTGGAGAAAAAGCACACCCACAAGTGGCCGAGCGTCTTCACCATCACGAGCCTGCCCGAGATCCGCTACTACAACGACAAGGGGAAGCTCTGCCCCCCGTCGGGGACGCGGCGGGAAGGCGTGCCCATTTGGATAGAGCCCGAGGGCGTCCACTGGGTGGAGAACGTGGGAAGCCGGATCTTCGAGGGGATCCGGATCGAGCTCAAGGGCTGAGTCGGGAGGAAGAGGAGGGCCATCGAATGTCGCAGGACAATGTTCCCCAGCGTCCGCGCTTCATCCCCGGCACGCCGGAGAAGCTGGACGCCGTCGCCGCCGCTCCGAAGAACCACGAGGTCATGTTCGAGAATGACAGGGTGCGCGTTCTGCGCGTGACCCTCCCCCCGGGCGCGGTCGAGCACAAGCACACCCACAAGTGGCCGAGCGTGTTCACCATCTATAAGTTCCCAAAAATCAAATACTTCAACGACAAGGGCGAGCACGTCCCCATCACCGTGAACCGGAGCGAGTTCGAGGGCAAGCCCTTCTGGGTGGAGCCCGAGGGTGTCCACTGGGTCGAAAACCACGACACCTACCCCCTGGAGGCCATCCGCGTCGAACTGAAGCGTTGAGCGGCGTTTCGGCAAAAATCACCGAGGAGCTTGAATGAACGGGCGGAGGAGGAGCAAGAAGCCCATCGGCCTGGCCGTCGTCGGGTGCGGCAAGATCGGGCGCATCCGGGCCGAGTTCGCCCGCGAGCATCCGGGGGTGGAGTGGATCGGCCTCTGCGACATCGACGAGCGGGTGGGCCGCGAGCTGGCCGAGGACGTGGGGGCGGATTTCTTCGCTGCCGACTACCGGGAGCTCCTCTCCCGCCCCGAGGTGAGCGCCTCCATCATCGCCACCGAGGAGAACGAGCACGTCGGCCCCATCCTCGCCTCCGTCGAGCGGGGGCACGACATGATGATCGAAAAACCCCTCGCCACCAACGCCCGCGAGTCCGCCCGGGTGCTCCGGGCCATCGAGAAGGCAGGCGTGGACGCCGTGGTGGGCTACACCCAGCGCTTCCGCCGCCGCTTCCTCGTGGCCAAGGAGAAGATCCGGACCGGCCAGATCGGGGAGGTCACCTCGGTCACCACCCGCGCCTTCATGAACCGTCTCGTCCCCATCGCCACGGTGGTGAAGACTGAGCACCGCTCCAAGCTCACCCCCATGGTGGTCTCCGGCACCCACAGCCTCGACATCTGCATGTGGCTCATGGAGGGGAAGACCCCCGTCGAGATCTACGCCCGCTCGGTGGACAAGACGCTCGGCGCCTCCTACGGGACGAAGGACGCCACCTTCGGCCTCTTCACCTTCGACGACGGGACCCTCTGGAGCATGTCCATCAGCTGGGCGCTGCCCGTCGTCTGGCCGGGGTCCGTCTACAGCCTGGAGATCGGCATCGTCGGCACCGAGGGCGTCTTGACCATCGACGACACTCACCGCGACCTGGTCCTTGCGAGCGAGCGGCCCCAGCCGGCGGGGTATACCCCCGAGGTCCAGCGGAACGTGGACTTCCTCACGAGCTACCCGCCGGGGGACGTGGTCCTGGGCCAGCTCTGGGGCCCCATGCGCGAGGAGACGAACGCCTGGTTCGCCCGCATCCACACGGGGCTTGAGACCCCGCACGCCACCGCGGCCGACGGGCACAGGAACCTCCTCCTCACCATGGCCATGGACCTGTCGGCGAAGCGGGGCAAGGCCCTCAGGCTGCCCATCGCGCCCGAGGAATACGAGGACTGACGGCCCGCGGAATCTTTGGGAGAGAGGGCAGATGCCGTTCTACCAAATCGCCGAGATGAAGGAGAAGCACGGCCGCGTGAACCCCGCCGTCGCCGCCAAGAGCGTGGCGGGGGAGCTCATGAAGGCGGGCGTCGTCACCAAGCCCGAGGGGGAGGGCCCTCCCCTCCACACCCACCCGAACGAGGAGCAGTTCACCCTCGTCCTCGAGGGGAAGCTCCACTACATCCTGGGGGATGAGGAGAAGATTGTGGGTCCCGGAGACCTCATTCACATTCCCCGGAACACGAACCACCGCAGCCGCCCGGTGGGGGGGCCGGCGGTCTTCTTCACCGTCAAGAGCCCGGCCGGAGACGGGGATCTCGACCAGGACTACAACCTGGCCGAGGGGGCCGAGGAGGCGGAGAAGAGATGTCCGGGGAAGGGGTAGGGGGGCGGAGTCAGATCGGACGCCGGGTCAGCCATCCCGCCGGGGCGGCTGCTCCGGAAGCCGCGTCCCGTGCCAGACGGCGGCAATCCAGACAACTTGTCCCTCTACACGGTAGAAGAGGCGGTAGGGCGAGATGACCACCTCGCGGTAGGGAAGATCGGGGAACTCGGGAATCACCCGGCCGGAGCGGGGAAAGCGCTCCAATCGGCGAAGCGCCCGCTCGGAACGAGCGCGGAACGCTTTCGCGGCGGAGGGTTTATCGCGGCGGATATAGGCCACGGCCCCCAGGAACTGCTCGCGGGCCGATGGGGTGAAGCGGACCCGCAAGCTCAGTCTTCCTCAAGGAGGGCGTCCGCTTCCTTGAGGACCGAATCCAGATCGTGGCCAGCGCCCGCCGCGATCTCTTTTTCGCCGCGGGCGAGCTGACGGAGCAGCTCCCGCTCATAGGCCGCCCGCTCGTACGCCTCGATGCTCACGATGACCGCCGCCGCCCGGCCCCGCTGGGTGATGACCAGGGGGTCCCGCGAGCCGCGGACCCGCCGCAGCACCGCCGCCGCGTCCTGCCTGAAGTCGCTGACCGGGACGATCTTGGGAACTCGGGCCATAGAACGTACCTCCTATCGTACGTTTAAGGGTACGCATTTCAAGTCGCCGCGTCAAGCCGAGCAGAGGGGGCCGAGGAGGCGGAGAAGAGGTACCCGGGGAGGGGGTAGGGGGGAACTCGCCGGGTGGCGAGAAGTCGCTGGCGAGATTTGTTTGGGGGCAAGATCATTCCGCGTTAGGGGATCGTTCTGTATGTCTTTTGAGGTACTCAATCACATTGTCACGAATACGCAATAAGTTGGGGAGCGATGTGTATGGAATCATGTATTCGGGAACTTGCTCCAGCCAGCTTGGCAATTTGTATTCGCTCCTTTCGTCCCAAAGTGTACTCGCTCGGCACCGAAATAATGATTGAAGAATTTCAAAAATCAAGATCTCACGTTTCTTCTTGATATCAGGCGGCAGAGTAGGCAAAATGATCCCATTGAATTCTTCGGCTAGTTTTTTGTCGATAGTTTCTTCAAGTTTTCTTAATGCGTCCCACATTTCTTGATTGTCGATATCAGTTGGATCGAAAGAATCATAATATCGCTGTGCAATGCGAATTTCTTCGCTATCCGGTTCCGGAAGATGCTCGTATCCCCATTCATATTGATGCAGATATTCTTCGGGAATCGCATTCCGAATTAGTAAC
>CAYMWZ010000176.1:0-6493 GCA_964394385.1 uncultured Nitrospinaceae bacterium
TTCCCGCAGATGGCGGAGGCCGAGCGGCGCAGGCTCGCCCGGTCGAGTTGCCGCTCCTTCATTTTGACGGGCCTCGAGAGCGCGAAGTTCCTCTATCGCTTCGAGCCGGAGCGCGCGCGCGAGGAGATGCTGCGGCGGGTGGAGGGGGCGGAGCGGCTCCTGGAGCGCGCCCGGAGCCTTCACGAGGCGGAGGGCGGGTGCATCTTCGTCACCCCCCACCTGGGCAACTGGGAGTTCCTCGCCCACGCGGGCACCCTGGCGGGGGTTCCCCTCGTCATCGTGGTGCGCCCCCTCGACAACGCCTGGCTGGAGAGATACCTCTTCGGCATGCGGGCCAGGTCGGGCCAGCGGATCCTCTCCAAGCGCAACGCCTTCTTTCATCTCAGGGAGGCGCTCAGGAGAGGGCGCTCGGTGGGGATCCTGGCCGACCAGCACGCGGGCGCCCGCGGGGTCGAGGCGCCCTTCTTCGGAAGGCCCGCGAGCACGACCAGCGCCCCCGCGGTCCTCGCCCTTCACTTCAACCGCCCCATCGTCTCCGTCGCCTGCCTGAGGGGCGAGGGTGGCCGGCGCTACGAGGCCTATCTGGGCGAACCCATCCGGCCCGACCCCGGGGCGGACTCCCAGGCCGAGGTCGCGCGGCTCACGGCCGCCGTCAACGTCCAGACGGAGGCCCTCATCCGGAGGCGGCCGGACCAGTACCTCTGGATCCACGACCGCTGGAAGCTGATGCGGGGGCGGAGGTGAGGCGGGAGGGGGGGCCGGGTTTTATCCGCGCGCCGCGGGGAGCGCCCTCGGCCGCCTGCCGCCCCCCAGGGCCCTCCGCAGGGTTTTGAGGAAGGGCCCCCCCAGCTTGGCGAGCTTGGCCTCGAGCTTCACGGTGCAGTCGCAATCCCCGCAGTGGGGGTAGCCGTCGCAGCCGTCGAGCCGCCGCGCGAAGCGGATGTCGATCTCCTCGAAATACTCCCGCCAGTAGGGAAGCTCCTCGGCGAGCTCGTAGCCGGGCCCGAAGGCCTCCCGGCAGTAGCACACCTCGAGCCAGCGCACCTGCCCCGCCTCGGTGAGCCGCGCCTCGGCCATGCAGCGGAGGAACTCGTCATGGGCGATGGAGCCGCGCCCGAGCGCCCCCGACTCGACGGCGCCGAGCAGAGAGTCGGCTTTTCCCCTCTTCAGGCGCGCGCGCACCAAGTAGCGCATGGTGCCTCCCGGCAGGAATATTCCATGGCTATCATATCACGGCCTGGCAAGCGGGCGGAATGAGAGCGGCTCCGGCGTTGTTTCCCGCTCCCGGGGTGGGGTAGGATCTTCTCCAAAGGGCCCCCTCGGCGGGTGGACCCTTTCGGCCTGCGTGTTTTCGGAACAACCAGCATTCGTGACGGGCGCCTCCCGCGATGAGCGACTCCCTCCGCGTAGCGATGGTGGCGAGCGAGATGTTCCCCTTCGCCAAGTCGGGGGGGCTGGGAGACGTGCTGGGCGCCTTGCCCCCCGCCCTGGCCCGGCGGGGCATGGAGGTTTCCGTCTTCATCCCCGCCTACAGATCCGCCTTGGCGAAGGGGGGTTTCGCCCCCTGCCTCGACGGGGAGTTGTCCGACGTCTTCGGGACCGACGGCCTGAAGTATTCCCTCTATCGGGCCCGCCATGAGGGGACGACCGTCTACGCCGTGCGGTGCGGGGATTTCTTCGACCGCGAGAGCTTCTACGGGGACGACCGGGGCGATTTTCCGGACAACGCCATTCGCTTCTGCCGCTTCTGCCGGGGGGCGCTCTCGGCCATGGAGCGGATGGGCGAGTTCCCCGACGTCTTGCACTGCCACGACTGGCAGGCGGCCCTCGCGCCTGCGCTGCTCCGCACGCGGCTGACGGGCTCCCCCCCCTGGTCGCGGACGGCGGCGGTGTTCACCATCCACAACCTGGGCTACCAGGGCCGGTTCGCGAGCGACCAGTTCCTGCACACCGCCCTTCCCCCCGAGGCGTTCACCATGAGCGGGGTCGAGTTCTGGGGGGACATCAACCTCATGAAGGGCGGGATCGTGTTCGCCGACGTCATCTCCACGGTGAGCGAGCCCTACGCCCGGGAGATCCAGACGCCCGAGCAGGGCCACGGCCTGGAGGGCGTCATCGCCTCCCGGGCGGCCGACCTCTTCGGGATCATGAACGGGGTGGACTACGAGGTGTGGAGCCCGGCGAAGGACCCGCACATTCCGGCCCGCTTCTCCCACGAGGATATGGAGGGCAAATCCATCTGCCGCAAGGCCCTCCGCTCGCAGCTTGGGCTCCGGGGCACCGCGCGGGGGCCGCTCTGCGTGATGATCTCCCGGCTGGCCTCCCAGAAGGGGGTGGAGCTCCTGCTCGCGACGATGGAGGATTTGCTGTGGCTGGACGTCCAGATCGCCGTCCTCGGCACGGGCGAGGCCGCCTACGAGAAGGCCCTCGGGCGCGCCGCCGAGCGCTACCCCCGCCAGGTGGCCTTCCGGGGCCTCTTCAGCGAGCGCCTGGCCCACGCGTACTTCGCGGGGGGGGACATCCTCCTCATGCCTTCGCGCTACGAGCCGGCGGGCCTCAACCAGCTCTACGCCATGAAGTACGGCACGCTGCCCCTCGTCCGCATCGTGGGGGGTCTGTCGGCCTCGGTCGTCGCCCACCGGGAGATCGACCCCGAGGTGGACACGGGGTTCCAGTTCGAGGGGTTTCACCCGGCCGAGTTGCTCTGGTGCATGATGCGCGCCTGCCGCGCCCACGAGGACAAAGACCTCTGGCGCCGCCTGGTGTGGAACGCCATGTCCCAGGATTTCGGCTGGGACCGCGTGGTCCCCCGCTACGGCTCGCTCTACAAGGCGGCCCGGGAGCGGCAGGCCGCCCGGGGCTGAGGGGCGGGGGCGGGACTCTCCCATGCGAAGGCGCAATCCCTCGGTTCTCGCCTTCGTCATGGCGGGCGGGCAGGGGAAGCGGCTCTACCCCCTCACCCTCGAGCGCGGGAAGCCCGCCGTGGCCTTCGGCTCCAAGTACCGGCTCATCGACTTTGTCCTCAGCAACCTGGTCAACTCGGGCTACATGGCGACCTACGTCCTCGTCCAGTACAAGGCCCAGTCCCTCATCGACCACCTGCGGCGCTCGTGGACCCTCGGGAGCCGCTTCCATGAGCACTTCATCATGGCTGTCCCCCCCCAGCAGCGGGAGGGGGAGTTCTGGTTCAAGGGGACGGCCGACGCCGTCCACCAGAACCGAAACCTCGTGACCGACCACGCCCCCGACATCGTGCTCGTCTTTGGCGCCGACCACGTCTACCGGATGGACGTGCGCCAGATGGTGGAGTTCCACATCGAGAGAGGGGCCGACGCCACCATCTCCGCTCTGCCCGTCCCCCTGGAGCGGGCGCGCGGTTTCGGAATCCTTGCGGTGGACGAGGAGGGCCGCGTCCTCCGCTTCGACGAAAAGCCGGCCGAGCCGCGCCCGATGCCCGGCGATCCCTCGCGGGCGCTGGCCTCGATGGGGAACTACGTCTTCTCGGCGCGGGTGCTCGTGGAGGCCCTGGCGAGCGACGCGGCCCGCGCGGGTGCCCACGACTTCGGCCGCACGATCATCCCCGCCCTCCTGGCGGAGAGGCGAAAGCTCTACGCCTATGACTTCCTTCAAAACGAGGTGCCCGGGGTGAACCCGACCGAGGAGCGGGGCTACTGGCGCGACGTGGGGACGATCCCGGCCTACTTTGAGGCCCAGATGGACCTCCTGGGGGAGAATCCCCCCCTCGACCTGGCGAACCCGGAGTGGCCGGTGCGCACGGGTCCCTACCCGGGCTCCGGGAGCCGGATCCTCTCGGCCGAGATCACGGACTCCGTCCTCGGGGAGGGGGTGCACATCAGCCGCGCGCGCATCCGCCGCTCCGTCATCGGGCGGGGGGTGATCGTGGAGGGGGACGCCGAGATCGCCGACTCGGTCGTCATGGACCACACGCTGATCGGCGAGGGCGCGCGGGTCGAGCGGGCCATCCTGGACCGCTTCAACCAGATTCCCCCCGGCGCGGCCGTCTCGGCCGCCGAGGCGGGCCGGTTCCAGGGCGCCCACGTCGACCCCGCGGGGATCATCGTCCTCCCCCGGGGCTTCACCCGCCCCGTCATCTGACCTGCCCCATGGACCTCGACGCCCTGCGCCGCGAGGCGGAGGAGTTTCTGCGGGAGAGCCGCGAGGAGTGGTACCTGGCCGGGGCGGGCCTGAAGGAGGAGATCCGCCTGGCCGAGATCTACGCCCGCCATCCCGGCCTCTTCCGGCGCGAGGCGGTGGACGCCGCCGCGGCCGCCCTGGACGGCGCCGAAGGAGCGCGGTGGCGGCTTTGCGAGCTTTGGGGCTTCCTCGCCCTGGGCTTCATCCGGGAGGGGACGAAGGACCTCACCGAGGAGGCGACCAATTTCGAGAGCGCCGCCACCGTCCGCGCACCGGACGGGGAGGAGATCCCCTACCGGAAGAGCGCCGTCGTCCAGCTCAACGAGAGAGACCGCGGCCGGCGCGCCGCCCTCGAGGCGGCGCGGATGGAGGTCGTCCGGCGCAAGAACGCCTACCTCGCCCCCATCCACGAGAAAACCCACGCCCTCGCCTCGGAGCTTGGCTTCCCCAGCTACCTCGGCATGATGGGGGCCCTCAAGAGCTACTCCCTGGCGCCGGTCCGGGAGGAGATGGAGCGCTTCCTCGGGCGGACCGGGGGCCTCTACGCGCGCAGGATCGAGGAGGCGCTCGGCGGGATCGGGGTGCGGCTCAACGAGGCCCGGCGCCACGACGCCCTGCACCTCTTCCGTGGCGGGGGCTACGACCGGCTCTTCCCGGCGGATCGGCTCCTCCCCTCGGCCCGGGCGATCTGTGCGGGCGCGGGGCTGGACCTCGAGTCGGAGGGGCGCGTGCGCCTCGACCTGGAGCCCCGGCCCCGCAAGAGCCCGCGGGCGTTTTGCGCCTCGGTCCGGGTTCCTGAGGAGGTCTACCTGGTCATCCGCCCCCGCGGGGGGCACGAGGACTACCGCGCCTTCTGGCACGAGCTGGGCCACGCCCTCCACTTCGCGAACGTGGACGGGGCGTCCCCCTTCGAGGCCCGGCGCCTGGGGGACAACTCCGTGACGGAGGGCTACGCCATGCTCTTCGACCACCTCCTCATGGACCCGGCCTTCCTGGCGGACGCCTTGGGAGGGGGGGAGGGGGACTACGGGGAATTCATCGGCCACATCGCGCTTTTTGAGCTCTTCATGCTCCGCCGCTACGCGGCCAAGATCGACTATGAGCTCTCCCTCCACCGGGGGCCGGAGCTCGCGGGCCGGGAGGCCCTCTACGCCCGGAAGCTGGGGGAAGCCACGCTCGTGGCGTATCCCCCCGAGAGCTTTTTGGACGACGTGGATCCTTTCTTCTACTGCGCGAACTACCTGCGCGCCTGGATGCTCCAGGCCCAGCTGGGCGAGGGGCTGAGGAGCCGCTTCGGGCGCAGGTGGTGGCGGGAGAGGAGGGCCGGGGCGTTCCTCAAGGAGCTTTGGCGGGCCGGCCAGGCCGAGGACGGGGACGCCCTCTCCCGCCGCCTGGGGTTCCCCCGCCTCTCGGCCGAGCCCCTGGCGGAGGCGATCGAGGGGGCGCTGGGGAGGTAGGGGAGCATTCTCCGCGCGCGCACAGCCCGGAGCGGCGGCGGGCCCCGGCCGCCGGGGCCCGGATCTGGCTTTTTTGCTATAATACGCATGTCTTTGCCATGGTGCGTTTTTCCGGAAAGCCAATTGAGATCCGCGGGGCAGAGGACGATGTGGCCCGGCGGGTGAATGCCGTTCGGCCCGCAGCCGTGCTCTCCCGGGGGAAGGGACGGAGCGGATCGGCGATCGGGGGATCTTCAGAGGAGAGTTGGCCATGTGGTGCCGCATCGCGGTCCAGATCCTGGTCGGCTTGGCGCTCGCGCTGGCGGGGGAACCCGGCCTGGCGCAGCAGAAGATGAAGCTCGTCTGGTGGGAGCACGCCAACCCGCCTCACAACGATCTCTCCAAGGAGCTGGTGGCCCAGTTCAACCGGGCGAACCCGAACGTCGAGGTGGCGTACGAGTTCTTCGCCATGACCCCCTTCTTCAAGAAGCTCGCCGTCGCGGTCTCCACCAAGACGGCGCCCGAGATGTACACGGTGTTCAGCACCCTCATGCCGAGCCTGCTCGAAAAGAAGGGGGTCGCCCCCCTGAACGTCCAATGGCTGGGCTATTCCTCCCTCGAGGAGATGAAGAAGGCGTACCTGCCCGGCGCCCTGGATGGCTACATCTACGACGGCAAGCTCTACGCCGTGCCCATCCTGGCGCAGACGATGAGCCTCTACCTCAACATGAAGCACTTCCGCGAGGCGGGGCTGGACCCCGACAAGGACTACCCGCGCACCTGGGACGACCTGGCCCGGGTGGGCAAGAAGCTGGTCAAGGTCGAGGGCGGCCGCATGGCGCGGGAGGCCTTCGACTTCGCCATGATCTCCTCGGCGTGGAGGATGATCCAGATGGAGCCCA
>CAYMWZ010000177.1:0-6445 GCA_964394385.1 uncultured Nitrospinaceae bacterium
CCAAGTTGCGGGAACAGGCGTCGCGTGCGGCCCAGCTGGGCCAGGGCGGCCCGCCCCTCGGTCGGGTGGCCGTCGCGCTTCCACCAGTCGAGCCCGCCCATCAGCTCCTTCACCCGAAAGCCCAGCCGGGCCATTTGGAGCGCCCCCTTGGTGGAGGCGTTGCAACCGATCCCGTCGCAGTAGGTGACCACCAGGGCGCGCCGGTCGAGGCGCGCGGTGGTCTCCGGACTCATCGCGCGGTGGGGGATGTTGATGGCGCCCGGAATGCGCTCAGCCTCGTAGGCCTCGGGCGAGCGCGCGTCGATCACGACCACGTTCTCCCCGGCCCCGCGGGCGGCGTTCAGATCCCAAGAGTCGGTCTCGTAGGCCAGCTTGTCGGCGTAGTGCTTGACCTGCTCGTCCATGATCCCCTCCGCTGCGCCCCCTCCGCCCCGCGCGGCTCCCCCCGGAGCCGGGATCCGAGTATAGGGCACGGGCCACCCGGACGCGGCGGATTTCCGGTTGATTTTTTCTAATACCATCTCAAGCGCTTTTCATACATCGGCCGAACGCAGGCTCACCCTCTCCCCTCCAGGCCGAACGCCTGGGCCAGGAGCTCATACGACCGCAGCCTCGCCTCGAAGCTGTGGCAGACGGTGACGACGACGAGCTCCTCCACCCCGTAGGCCTCCGCCAGCCGGAGCATCTCGGCCTTGCACCCCCCGGGGTCGCCCGCGAGGGTGCGCCCCCAGACGTCCTCGGCGAAGGCGCCCTCGGCCCCGGCCCAGGGGTAGGCCAGGGCCTCCTCGGGGGCGGGGATCCCCTTGCGCTCCCCCCGGCGGTTGCGCAGGGACCAGAGGGGGCGGCTCGCGGCGTGGCGGCGGGCTTCCTCCCCGGTCTCGGCGCACAGGACGAAGACCCCGATGCTCCCCCGGGGGGCGTCCAGGCGATCCGAGGGCCGGAAGCGCTCCCGGTAGAGGCGCATCACCTCCGCGCCCCCGTAGTCGTTGATGAAGTGGGCGAAGGAGAAGGCGCAGCCGAAATGGGCCGCGACGATGGCGCTCTGGTCGGTCGAGCCCAGGAGCCACACCTCGGGGGAGGTCGGGCCGTCGGGCATGGCGTGGACCGGGGCGAAGGGATGATCCGGCGGGAGGCTCTGGGAGAGGAACCCCAAGAGGTCGGCCACCTTGTGGGGGAAATCCTCGTACCGGAAGCCGCTCTGGTCCGGGGCCAGCGCCGCCGCCGTCAGGCGGTTGCTCCCGGGCGCGCGCCCGATCCCCAGGTCGATCCGGCCCGGGAAGAGGGCCTCCAGCATCCTAAAGTTCTCGGCCACCTTGAGGGGGCTGTAGTGGCTCAGCATGACGCCCCCCGAGCCTACGCGCATGGCGCGGGTGCGGGAGGCCACCCGGCCCGCCAGGACCTCGGGGGAGGTGCCCGCCAGCCCCCCGCTGTTGTGGTGCTCGGCGAGCCAGTAGCGGTGGTAGCCCAGCCGCTCGGCCGCCTCGGCGAGGAGGAGAGTCTCGCGGATGGCCTCGGCCGCCGTCCCCCCGCTCCGGATGGGGGACTGATCGAGGACGCTCAAGCGGATCATTCGGGCATCCGAACCCAGAAGAAGAAAGCGCGGCGGCGGGCGGCGCCCGCCCCGCTGGCCGCGGGGATTCTGCCCGCGGGAGGGGCCCGCGGCAACCCGCGCGGGCGTTGCAATCCCCCGGCCGGAGGCCCAAGATGCGGCGCATCCCTCCTCCGGAGTCTGTTAGCTCCCGGGGGCACATCCAACAGACCGGGACGGACGCATGCCCATCCCCGACGACGAGATGGCGCGCCTGTGCAGCGAGCGCTTCGGCCAGGCGCTGGACCCCGAGCGCCGCGCCGCCATGGCGGCCCTGCTCGACGCCCTCGCCCGGGCCAACCTCAGCCTCCTCGGCGCCCTGGACCCCCGGGCCGAGCCCGGCGGCCACGCGGCCCTTCTCCGGAGGGCGCGACGTGAGGGATGAGATCACCCGGCTCTCGGCCCGGGAGATCGCCCGCCGCGTCCGCCGGGGCGACCTGCGCGCCGCCGAGGCCGCCGAGGCGTTCCTCGCCCGCGCCGAGCGGCTGGGGCCCAAGCTCAACACCTGGATCACCCTCGACCGCGAGGGGGCCCTGCGCTCCGCCCGCGCCGTGGACGCGGCCGCGGCGGCCGGGCGGGACCCCGGCCCCTTGGCCGGGGTGCCGGTTGGGCTCAAGGACTTGATCGACGTGGCCGGGCTCCCCACCACGGCGGGGAGCCGGATCGACCGGGAGCGGATCGCGCGGGCGGACGCCCCCCTCGCGCGCCGCCTCAAGGAGGCCGGGGCCCTCATCCTCGGGAAGCTCAACCTTCACGAGTACGCCTTCGGCGCGACCGGCCACAACCCCCACTGGGGGGATCAGAAAAACCCGTGGGACACCGGCCGCATCACGGGCGGCTCGAGCGGGGGCTCGGGCAACGCGGTGGCCAGCGGGCAGGCCGCGATCGCCATCGGCTCGGACACCGGGGGCTCGGTCCGCATCCCGGCCTCGCTCTGCGGGGTGGTGGGCCACAAGCCCACCTTCGGCCTGGTGGGCAAGGCGGGGTGCGTGCCCCTCTCCTGGTCGCTCGACACCTTCGGCCCCCTCGCGGCCTCGGCCGGGGACTGCGCCCTGGCGATGTCGGTCCTCGCGGGGCACGAGCCCGCCGACCCTTCCTCCCTCTCCGGGCCGGCGCCCGACTTCCTGGGCGCGCTCGACTCTCCCCTCCGGGGGTTCCGGGTGGGCCACGCGAAGAGCTACTACGCCGGCGCGTCGGATCCGGCGGTGGCCGAGGCGGTCGAGCGGGCGGCCCGCGCCCTGGCCGAGGCGGGCGCCCAGGTCGTCGAGGTGGACATCCCCGACTGGAAGCTGGCCCGCGACGCCAGCACGAACATCCTGTTCTCCGAGGCGGCCGCCGTCCACGAGAAGAACATCCGCGAGCGGGGAGGGGAGTTCGACCCCGGGGTGGCCGAGCGCCTCAGGACGGGCCTCTTCATC
The DNA here is from genome assembly GCA_964394385.1 of uncultured Nitrospinaceae bacterium. GTDB lineage: Bacteria > UBA8248 > UBA8248 > UBA8248 > UBA8248 > CAYMWZ01. The sequence goes on from CAYMWZ010000177.1 coordinate 3,007, forward strand.
CCGGCGACGGCCTACCTCCAGGCCCTGCGCTTCCGGGCCCAGTGGACGGAGCGGGTGATGGAGGAGGTCTTCGGCCGGGTGGACGCCCTCCTCGCGGCCGCCACACCCATCCCGGCGCCCCTCCGGTCGGCCTCGACGGTGAACCTCAACGGCGAGGAGCAGGAGATCCGCGCCGCCCTCACCTCCCTCACCCGGCTGTGGAATTTCTTCGGGGGCCCCTCGGTCTCCTTCCCGGCGGGAGCCAGCGCCGGGGGCCTGCCCCTCGGCGCCCAGCTCATGGGGCCTCCCCTCGGCGACCCCCGCCTCCTCGGCGCCCTCCACCAGCTCGAGAAAGCAGGCGCCCTCCGGGCGGAGCGGGCGCCCTTCGAGGGATGATCCCGGCTATCGGTGGGCTGCGGCGGGGAAGCGGGGAGGCTACTCCGGCCTTGCGCCGCCCGGGCCCATGGGGAACCTCGCGCAGAGCTCCTTGACGCCCTGGCGGACCGAGGCGATCCGCGCCTCGTCCTCGATGTCCTCGAGGACGTCGGCGATCCAGCCCCCGATCAGCTCCATCTCGGGCTCCCGCATCTTGCGCGAGGTCAGGGCGGGGGTGCCGAGCCTCAAGCCGCTCGTCAGGGCGGGCTTGCGGGGGTCGAAGGGGATGGCGTTCTTGTTCACCGTGATGCCGGCGCGCCCCAGCGCCGCCTCGGCCTTCTTCCCGCTGTAGCCGGCCTCCCGGAGGTCGACCAGCATCAGGTGGTTGTCCGTGCCGCCCGAGACGAGGCGCAGCCCCCGGGCCGCGAGCGCCCTGGCGAGCGCCTTGGCGTTCTTCACGATCTGGCCGGCGTAGCGGCGGAACTCCTCCGTCGAGGCCTCCTGGAGGGCGGCCGCCTTGGCCGCGATGATGTGCATCAGGGGCCCCCCCTGGAGGCCGGGGAAGATCGCCTTGTCCATCTTCTCGGCGTAGCCGGCGTCGCAGAGGACCATGCCCCCGCGGGGGCCCCGCAGGGTCTTGTGCGTGGTCGTGGTCACGATCTGGGCGTGGCCGGCGGGGCTGGGATGCTCGCCCGCGGCGATCAAGCCGGCGACGTGGGCGATGTCGGCCATCACCACGGCGCCCGCCTCGTCGGCGACGGCCCGGAAGCGCGCGTAGTCGATGAAGCGCGGATAGGCGCTGGCGCCCACGATGATGATCTTGGGGCGGTGCTCCCTCGCCTGCCGCTCGACCTCGTCGAAGTCGATGACCTGGTTCTCGGGGTCCACGCCGTAGGCCACCACCTTGAACCACCGCCCCGAGAAGGTGACGGGGTGGCCGTGTGTCAGGTGCCCCCCGTGGGAGAGGTTCATCCCCAGGATGGTGTCGCCGGGCTCCAGGAGGCCGTAGTAGACGGCGGCGTTCGCCTGGGCGCCGCTGTGGGGCTGGACGCAGGCGTGGTCCATGCGGAAGAGCGCCTTGGCGCGCTCGATGGCCAGGGACTCCGCCACGTCCACGTGATCGCACCCGCCGTAGTAGCGCTTCCCGGGCAGGCCCTCGGCGTACTTGTTCGTCATCACCCCGCCGGCCGCCTCCATGACCGCCGCGCTGACGTAGTTCTCCGAGGCGATGAGCTCCAGCTCATCCGCCTGCCGGCGCCTCTCGCTCTCCATCGCGGCGAAGAGGTCGGGGTCCACCTGAGCGAGCGCCGAAGCCATCGAAAGGAACCTCCGATCCGGGGGCGAGGCGGGAGCCGGAGGGCGCCCCTCCGGTGGCCGGACGCTAACAAAGAGCCCCCCCCGCGTCAAACGAGAGGGGCGCGCCTTGGCGGGAGAGGGAATGTGTGAGAAAATGAAATCGTCGGATCGGCCCTCGCGCATCCCCAACTACCACACAGAAGTAGATCCTGACGGGCCGGCGGGCGTCATGGGGAGCGCCACGCGGCCCCTCGGCGCCCGGCCGCGCCGGACGAGATCGAAAACCCCCGGCGCAGGCCCAAGACCCAATCCACCGGAGGGCGGCCGTCCGCGCCCGCCCCATGCGCGCGCCGAGGTTCCGCGGGCCCGGAGAAGGGAGCCCAACCGCCGATGGGAAAACTCGTGGTGGTCTCCAACCGCCTGCCCCCCCTCCCCGAGGGGCGGGGCGCCTCCTCGCGCGCCCAGGAGGTCGGGGGCCTGGTCTCGGCCCTGCTCGGCGCCCTCGACTCGGGCGGCGGCGGGGTCTGGTTCGGCTGGAGCGGAAGGCCGGGCCAGAGCGGGCGGGGGGCCGCCGTCTCCTGGGAGCACGGAAAAAACTGCATCCTCGGCTTCGACCTCAGCGACCGCGAGATCGAGGGCTACTACAACGGCTTCTGCAACCGCGCCCTCTGGCCCCTGCTGCACTCCTTCCAGGGCCGGGTGCGCCTCAGCCGCTCGGAGGAGCGGCTCTACCGCCAGGTCAACGCCCGCTTCGCCCAGCGCCTCATGCCCCACCTCGAGCCGGAGGACACCCTTTGGGTGCACGACTACCACCTCATCCTCCTCGGCCGGGAGCTCAGGCGGCTCGGCTACGGGGGGCGGATCGGGTTCTTCCTCCACGTCCCCTTTCCCTCCTACAACACCTGGCAGATCCTGCCCGATCCGGAGGGCTTTCTCACCGCGATGATGGAGTACAGCCTCGTCGGCTTCCACACCCGCACCTACCGGGACAACTACATCTACACCGCCCAGCGCCTCCTGGGCGCCTCCTGGGACGGCACGACCCTCGCCTCCGAAGGAAGGCGGCAGCGGCTGGGGATCTTCCCCATCGGGGTGGAGCCCGCCCGCTTCGGCCCGAGGGCCCCCGCCCCGGAGGGGCGCCGCAGGCGCGGGCTCCTGGGGGAGGCCGGCCACCGGAGGATCATCCTGGGAGTGGACCGGCTCGACTACACGAAGGGCATCCCCCACCGCATCCAGGCCTTCGCGACCCTCCTGCGCGCCCACCCCGGCTACCGGCGCGAGGCGATCATGTTCCAGATCTGCGCCCCCTCACGGACCCGCGTGCCCGAGTACATCGAGCAGAAGCGCACGGTCGAGACCCTCGTGGGCCAGGTGAACGGGGAGTTCGCCGATCACGACTGGGTGCCCGTCCGCTACCTCTACCGCTCCTACCCCCAGGAGCGCCTCACCCTCTTCTACCGCGACGCCCACGTCTGCCTGGTCACCCCCCTGCGCGACGGCATGAACCTGGTCGCCAAGGAGTTCATCGCCTCCCAGGACCCCGAGGACCCGGGGGTGCTCGTCCTCAGCCGCTTCACGGGGGCCGCCGAGGAGATGACCGAGGCCGTCCTCGTGAACCCCTACCTCCCCGAGGACGTGGCCGACGGCATCCACGAGGCCCTCTCGCTCCCCTTGGGCGAGCGCGTCGAGCGCCACCGGAGGCTGATGGAAAAAATCACCCGCCACAGCTCCGAGTGGTGGTTCAAGGCGTTCCTGGCCGAGCTGGCGGCGGCCTGAGCCGGCGCGGCGG
>CAYMWZ010000178.1:0-6438 GCA_964394385.1 uncultured Nitrospinaceae bacterium
TGGTGGGCGAGTCGGGCTGCGGCAAGACGGTGACGGCCCTCTCGATCCTCCGTCTGGTCCCCGAACCGCCCGGCCGCATCTTCGGCGACGGCATCTTCTTCGAGGGGCAGGACCTCACCAAGCTCTCCGCCAAGGAGCTGCGTCATGTGCGGGGGAACCAGATCTCCATGATCTTCCAGGAGCCCATGACGAGCCTGAACCCGGTCTTCACCATCGGGTTCCAGATCGCCGAGGCCATCATGCTCCACCAGAACCTGAGCAAGCGGGAGGCCATGGACAAGGCCGCCGACATGCTCGAGCTGGTGGGCATCCCCCTTCCCCGCCAGCGCGTCAAGGAGTACCCCCACCAGCTCTCGGGCGGGATGCGCCAGCGCGCCATGATCGCCATGGCCCTCTCCTGCAACCCGCGGATCCTCCTGGCGGACGAGCCGACGACCGCGCTGGACGTGACGATCCAGGCCCAGATCCTCGACCTCATGTTCAAGCTCAAGGAGGACCTGGGGACGGCCATCATCCTCATCACCCACAACCTGGGCCTGGTCGCCGAGCACTGCCAGCGGGTGATCGTCATGTACGCCGGGAAGGTGGTCGAGGAGGCCCCCGTCGAGGAGATCTTCGGGAACCCCATGCACCCCTACACCGTGGGGCTCCTCACCTCGCTCCCCAAGCTCAAGCTCTCGGGCCAGCGCGGCCAGCGCATCCGCCTCCAGGAGATCCCCGGCATCGTGCCGAGCCTGCACCGGCTGCCCACGGGGTGCAGCTTCAACCCCCGCTGCCCGAAGGTGATGGACATGTGCCGGCAGCACGAGCCCGAGCTGAAGGAGATCTCCCCCGGCCACTTCGTGCGCTGCTTCCTCTACTGAGGGGCGCCCGGCCCCTGCACCTCCCTCCCCCCGGCGGGGGAGGGATTTTTCTTCTCCGCGGAGGGATTGCGCGATGAACGTCGAAGCCCGCCTGAGGGAGCTCGGCCTGGAGCTCCCGCCCCTGCCCGAGGCGGTGGCCAACTACATCCCCGGCGTCCTGGTGGGGAGGGTCCTCTTCCTCTCGGGCACCATCGGCAAGATCGGGCGCGAGCTCAAGCACAAGGGGAAGCTCGGCGCCGACTTGACCGTCGAGCAGGGCTACCAGTCGGCCCGCCTGTGCGCGCTCAACCACCTCGCCCAGGCCAAGGCCGTCCTCGGGGACCTCGGCCGCATCGAGCGCGTCGTGCGCCTCGTCGGCTACGTCAACAGCGCCCCCGGCTTCAAGGAGGCCCCCTGGGTCGTGAACGGGGCCTCCGACCTCCTGGTCGAGATCTTCGGCGAAGAGCGCGGCCGCCACGCCCGGGCGGCCTTGAACGTGAACGAGCTCACCTACGACGCCCCGATCGAGACGGTGCTGACGCTGGAGGTCAAGCTCTAGTTCTTCCCTCCCTGACTCTCCCAGGGCAGGGGAGGGAGGAGACTACCCCCTCTCCCCTTGGGAGAGGGGACCGCGGTGGGAAGCCGAAGGGGAAACCCAACGCGAGGAAGTAGGGCTTCAAGAAAGGAGCCGTAAGCTATGAGCGGACGGTCTCGGTGTCGATGCTGAAGTAGTCGTGCACGAGGATGTGGCGCATGCCGATGATCTGGGGCCACGGGATCTCCGGCGCCGCGTCCCGCGCCTCCTGCGGGAGCGCCCGCGCGGCCTCGCCGATGATTTGTAGGTGCCGGACGAACCAGTTTTGGATGAGCTCGTCCCTCTCGAAGGCATCCCGGCCCCGGGCGGCGTAGCGCCCGATGCGGTCGATGGCCTCGAGAATGTCCTCCAGTCGCTCGCGCGGGGCCCTCATAGAGGGACGGCTTCGCGCAGGACGCGCTCGCGGATGCGGGGCTTGAGGCCGCGATCCGACACCACGTCCACCTCGCAGCCCAGGAGCTCGCGGAGACCCATCAGGAGCCCCCCCATGTCGAGCAGGCTCCTCCCCGGCTCCATGTCCACGAGGAAATCCACGTCGCTGGCCGAGTCCGCCTCCCCGCGGGCGGCGGAGCCGAAGACGCGCACATTCCGGGCACCGTGCCGGGCGGCGAGTTCGAGGATCGCCTCGCGCTTTTCGCTCAGGAGCTCTTGAACGGTCATGAAGCCGCCTCCCGTGCCGGTCCTTTCGTGGGCGCGCTCACTTCGCCCACAGGATCAGCCACCGGCGGGATGAACGTCAATAGAGAGGGGCAAGTGCCATCCCCTCGCGAGCGGGGCGATTCCACAAAAAACCCCCGACCCTCCCGGGCCGGGGGTTTTGGCTTTTCGCCTTGGCCTTCCTGTTAATGCCCGTGCCCGTGGCCGTCCCCCGCCCCGACGGGCTCCTCCCGGAGGCCGCAGAAGAACTCGTAGTCGATGAGCTCGGTGATGGTGGGGCTGTCCCCGCAGACGGGGCAGGCGGGGTCGCGCCTGACCTTGAGGACGCGGAACTGGCTCTTCAAGGCGTCGTAGAGCATGAGCTTGCCGACCAAGGGCTCCCCGAAGCCCACGATGAGCTTGGCGGCCTCGGTGGCCTGGATGCTCCCCATCGTGCCGCAGAGGGAGCCCAGGACCCCCGCGTCCTGGCAGGAGGGGACCATCCCGGGCGGGGGCGGCTCGGGGTAGAGGCAGCGGTAGCAGGGCCCGCCCGCCCCCGGGTGGTAGACGGTGGCCTGGCCCTCGAACTTGAAGATCGAGGCGTCCACGACGGGCTTGCCCAAGAACACCGCGGCGTCGTTCACGAGGTAGCGCGTCGGGAAGTTGTCCGCCCCGTTCACGATGACGTCGTAGGCCTTGAGGATGTCCAAGGCGTTCTCGCGCGTGAGGCGCGCCTCGTGGGTCACGACTTTGACGTCCGGGTTCAGGGCCGTCAGGGTGGCCCTCGCGCTCTCGACCTTGGAGGTGCCCACGCGCTCGTTCGAGTGGATGATCTGGCGCTGGAGGTTGCTCATGTCCACCACGTCCAGGTCCACGACGCCGATGGTGCCCACCCCCATGGCGGCCAGGTAGAGGCCGGTCGGGCTCCCCAGGCCGCCCGCCCCGATCAGGAGCACCTTGGCGTCCAGGAGCTTGGCCTGGCCCTTCTCCCCGATCTGGGGGAGGAGGAAGTGGCGGCTGTAGCGGTTGAGCTGCTCGGCCGTCATCTGCTTGTCCACCTGGACGGGGAAGCCCAGGTCCTTCCACTTCCCGTAGCCCCCCGCCATGGACTTGACGTTCTCGTAGCCCATCGTTTTGAGAGCCTGGGCCGCGAGGAGGGAGCGCACGCCCCCCGCGCAGTAGGCCACGATGGGGGTCTTGCGGTCGGGGACGGTCTGCTCGATCTTGAGCTCGAGGAAGCCCCGGCTCACGTGCGTCGCGCCGGGGATGTAGCCGGCCCGGAACTCGTCCGGCTCGCGCACGTCGATCAAGGCAAACGCCTCGCCTTTGTCCTTGAGGGCTTTGACCTCATCCGCCGTCACCTCGGGAACGACGCTCCGGGCTTCGGCGAGAAGGTCGCCTCCACTTTTGGCCATCATCGTCTCCTGTCTTCCACCCCGGGTTCCGGGGGGGTCCCGCTCGAGGGGGAGCGCCCATCCCCCCCGGAACGGCCAGGGAGGGGGGCCCCGGCAATTCGGGGTCAATTCTAAACTGGCCCGCTCAGGATTGGCAAGCCGGCCCAGGCCGCCCGATCCGCCCCGGGCGGCTAGATCCCCGCCCCCCGCTCGAACACCTCGACGATGGCATTCTGGTCGCGCTCCCCGTGGCCAAGGGCGGCGGCCCCCATGTAGGCCTGGCGGGCGAGGCTCCCGAGGGGGATGGGGGCCTTGGCCCCCTCGGCCAGGGCCGCGATCATGCGCAGGTCCTTGAGCATGAGGTTCACCGTGAAGGTGGGGGTGTAGTCCTTCTCGATCATGGGGCCCGCCTTGTACTCGAGGATGCGGGGGATGACGCTCGCCTGGAGGAAGGCGACCATCCGGGCGGGGTCGAGCCCCCCCTTCTTGCCCAGGGTGAGCCCCTCGGCGATGGCTGTCAGGTGGATCGCGAAGATGTGGTTGGTCACGAGCTTCATCTGGAGGCCGGCGCCGTTTGGGCCGAAGTGGTGGACCGACTTCCCGATCGCCGCGAGGACGTCCTTGTGCTCGTCGAGGGCTGCGCTATCGCCCCCCGCCATGATGGCGAGGGTCGCCGTCTTGGCCTGGGGCACGCTCCCGCTCACCGGGGTGTCGAGGAAGCGCACCCCCCGCCTCGCCGCCTCGGCCGCGATTCGCCGGCTGCCCTCGACCGAGATGGTCGAGAAGTCGAAGCACACCGCCCCCTCGCGCGCGGCGGCGAGGGCCCCCTTCTCTCCCAGGTAGGCCTCCAGGGCGTGCTCGGTCTCGGGCACCGAGCTGCAGATGACGTCGGCGCCTTTGGCTGCATCGGCGGGCGAGGAGGCCGCCTCCACCCCCGCGCCCTGGGCCCGCTCGCGCGCGGCGGGGGCGGGGTCGAAGCCGCGCACCTCGAAGCCCGCCCGCACGAGGTTCGCCGCCATGGCCCCGCCCATCTTCCCCATGCCCAGGAACCCGACCCGCTTGGCCATCCCCGCTCCTCCCTCGTTGGGCCGCCCGGCTAGCCGCGCTTGGCCTTGCCCCCCGCGGCGTGGATGTAGGCCTCGAAGACGGCGTTGAAGTCCGACCGGGCGAGGCCGAGCGCGGCCGCCATGATGTACTGCTGGCGGGCCGCCACCCCCAAGGGTACGGGCGCGGCGAGCCCGTTCGCCTCATCGATGCTGAGGCCCAGGTCCTTCTTGCTGATGTTCACGTCGGCGATGACCCGGGAGTAGTCGCGCGCCGCCATGGCGGGCCCCTTGTAGAAGAAGAGGCTGGGCAGCGCGCTCCCCTGGAGGAAGCGCACCATCTCCGCGGGCTTCAGGCCCGCCTTCATCCCGAAGGCCAGGCCCTCGGCCAGGCCCGCGTGGTGGATGCCCAGGATGTGGTTCGTCACGAGCTTCATGATGAGGGCGTTCCCCACCTTGCCCATGTAGGTGACCGACTTGGAGAAGGCGTCCAGCACGGCGCGGTGCCTCTGGAGGGCCTTTCGGTCGCCCGAGACGATGGTGGCCACCTCCCGCCGCTCGAGGTGGGGCACGCTCCCGCTCACGGGGGCATCCAGGAAGAAGATCCCCCGCCGCTTGGCGGCCGCCCCGATCTCCCGGGCGAGGTCCACCGAGCTCGTCGAGTGCTCGAAGGCGGCCGTCCCCGGGCGCATGGCGGCGAGGACGCCGCCCGGGCCCAGGTAGACCTCCCGCACCACCTCTGGGGTGGGGAGGGAGCTGCACACCACGTCCGCGCCCCGGGCGGCCTCGGCGGCCGAGCGCGCGGCCGAGGCCCCGTGGCGCTTGACCGCCGAGAGGGCCTTCTTGTCGGGGTCGTATCCCGTCACGAGGAAGCCCGCCGCCACCAAGTGCTTGGCCATCAAGCCCCCCATGCGCCCCAGGCCGAGGACGGCGACCCGTTTTCCCGCTTTTTGGATCTTGGCCATCGCGTTCCCCCAATCGAATGCCGCCCGGCCGCGCCGCAGCGGCCCGGGCGCCCGATGGCGCGGGGCGGGGGAGGGAGGCTAGATCTCGCCCTCGCGCCCGTAGACCTTGTGGCGCGGCCGCGCCTCGAGGATTCCCGCCTTGCCCCAGTCGGTCACCTGCCGGAAGAGGTCGCTCCGGATGAAGGCGGTGAAGGCCTCCTGGGAGTCCCATTCGGAGAGGATGGCGTAGGAGTTGGGCTGCTTCACCTGGCGGTAGAGGAAGCTCTGCACGTGGCCGGGCTGGCCTTCGAGGACCTTGGCGACTGCCTCGAACTTCTCCTCGAAGGTTCCTTCCTTGCCGGGGCGAACGTCGTAGTACATGCCGACCGTGATCATCGTCGCATCCTTGGGATCCGGAGGGGACTATACCTCGAGGTATTTCTTCTCCCACCCCTTCACTTCGCCGATCCCCAGCGCCGCGTTGTACTCGTCGAAGGTGGCCATCCGGGCGCGCACCGAGCGCGTCGAGCCCTCCCGCTTGAGCGCCCGCAGCGCCTCGCCCACGGCCTTGAGATACGTGCAGCGGACGACCCCGGGGTGGATGATGATCCGGAAGCCCATGGCACCCAGCTCCTCAACCGAGAAGGCGGGCTCCCGGCGCGTGTCGTCCACCAGGGCGACGAGGGGGCCGGGGACTTCCCGGCTGATCTGGAGGAGTTCCTCGCGGACGCCCTCGACCGAAATGTAGGTCAGGTCCGCGCCGGCCTCCCGGTAGGCGCTGGCGCGGCGGATGGCCTCCCCGAGCCCGTGGTCGGCCGCGGCGTCCGTCCGGGCCAGGATGAGGAAGTCCGGGTCGCGCCGGGCGTCGAGGGCCGCGCGGAGCTTTCCGAGCTGCTCCTCTAATGAGACGACGGGCCGGGATCCCGGCAGGTGGCCGCAGCGCTTGGGCGTGATCTGGTCCTCGAGCTGGATGCAGGAGACGCC
>CAYMWZ010000179.1:0-6379 GCA_964394385.1 uncultured Nitrospinaceae bacterium
GGCGGCGCGCCCGGATGACGTACTGGTGGAAGATGTGCCGCTCCTGCGGGATCTCGGGCGTCTCCACCTCCCCCTCGAGCCCCGCCTCCCGGAAGAGGGCGTTGTAGCGCCGGGCGTTCGCGAGGCGCCGGTCCGACCAGGCGTCGAGGTGCCTGAGCTTGACCCGCAGCACGGCCGCCTGGAGGGCGTCCAGGCGGAAGTTCCCCCCCACCTCCTCGTGGAGGTACTTGTCCGGCGCGCCGTGGACCCTGAGGCGGCGGATCCGCCGGGCGAGGTCCTCCCGCCCCGTGAGCACCATGCCCGCGTCCCCAAAGGCGCCCAGGTTCTTCGTCGGGAAAAACGAGAGGCAGCCCGCCTCCCCCACGGCGCCGGCCGGGCCCGCATTCGAGATGGCCCCGACCGCCTGGGCGGCATCCTCGATGAGGGAGAGGCCGCGCCCACGGGCGATCTCAACCAGGGGCGCCATGGAGGCGCAGCGGCCGAAGAGATGGACGGGGAGAATGGCCTTGGTGCGTCCGGTGAGGGCCTTCTCCACCTGGCTGGGATCGATGTTGAAAGAGCGGGGCTCGATGTCCGCGAAGACGGGCCGGGCCCCCAGGCGCGCGATGGCCCCCCCCGTCGCGAAGAACGTGAAGGGGGTTGTCACCACCTCGTCCCCGGCCGAGACCCCCAGGGCCATCAAGGCGACGAGGAGGGCGTCCGTGCCCGATGAAACCCCGATGGCGAATCGCGTCCTGCAGTATCTGGCCATCTCCTCTTCGAAGGCCTCGACCTCGGGCCCGAGGATGAACTGCCCCCCCGCGAGGAGGGAGGCGATCGCCTCTTCGATCTCGGGGCGCAGGCTTTCGTATTGTTTCGTCAGATCGAGGAGGGGGACGAGGATGCCGGCCTCATCCTCTTGGGTCGGGGAGGGATTCGTCCGGCGCCTTTTGGGGGCCGCTTTCTTTCTCACCCGTCGTTCCGCTCCCTGGCGGATCGGATGGCCTTAAAGACCTGCTCCGGGGTGAGGGGCAGGCGGTTGAGATGCGGGTTCCCTGGATCCCCGATGGCGTCGGCGATGGCGTTCGCCACAGCGGGCGCGGTTGGGATGAGGGGTATCTCGCCCGCCCCTTTCGCGCCGAAGGGCCCCTCGGCGTCCGCGCACTCCAGGATGAGGTTCACCACCTCGGTTGAGTCCATACTCGTGGGGACGTGCATGTTCTCGTAGCCGGCGTTCAGGAGCCGTCCCTTCTCGTGGGGCAGCTCCTCCGCCAGGGCGTAGCCCAGCCCTTGGGCGACGCCCCCCTCGATCTGGCCCGTGAGGGTGAGGGGGTTCATGGCGAAGCCCACGTCCTGGGCGCTCACCAGCCGCACGACGCGCGTCTCGCCCGTCTCCATGTCCACCTCCACCTCGGCCGCTTGGGTCGAGAACTCCGGCCCCGGACGGGAGGGCTCGGGGTGGCCCTCCACGTTGGCCGGCTCGTGGGGTGGATTCACCCCGCGATAGGTCCCGCGGCCAGTGGGAGGGCCCTCGCCCTGCCAGACGGAGGCGTTCGCCACCTGGGCCAAGCTGAGGGAGCGGCTGGGCGCCCCCCGGGCGGCGATTCGGCCCTCAAGGATTTCGAGGTCCACCGGGGAGGTCTCGAGCATCCGGGCAGCCTGGGCGAGAATCTGCTCCCGGGCGTCCTCGGCCGCTCGACGCACCGCATGGCACATGTTGAAGGTGGTGCGGCTGCCCGCCGCGATGGCGTCGAAGGGGGTGGTTTCGGTGTCGGCGATGTGGACGCGGACAGAGCCGATTTCCACCCCCAGTACCTCGGCGGCCACCTGGGCGACGAGGGTGGCCGCCCCGGTCCCCAGGTCGGAGCAGCCGGCCAGGACGGTCAGCCCGCCATCCTCGTTCACCTTGACCACGGCACCGGAGGCCCCCCCGCCGGTGGGATAGCGCGCACAGGCGATTCCGTACCCCCGGCGGCGGAGGGGGTTCTTTGCGCCCCCGTTCCGGCGGGGGCGGCTCCGCCAGCCCGAGGCGGCCGCGGCGCGCCGAAGGGTTTCTTTTATGCTCACACTCTTCAGACGGGTCCCCGCCGGATCGGGGTCTCCCTCCTCAAAGGCGTTCATGAAGCGCAGCTCCAGCGGGTCGACCCCGAGCTCGTGGGCGATCCTGTCCATGTGGCGCTCGCAGGCAAAGGCCACCTGAGGGACCCCGAGCCCCCGGTAGGAGCCGCTCGGCGGGAGGTTCGTGTAGACGAGGAGGGATTCGATCGCCACGTGAGGAATCCGGTAGGGGCCCGTGCAGGTGTATGTTGATTTGCCCAGGACGGCGGGCCCTGAAAGACAATAGGCGCCGTTATTCGAGACGATTCGCACTTGGCGGGCGAGCAGACGGCCGTCCCGCTTCACCCCGGTGCGGAGGTGCATCGAGTAGGCGTGGCGGGGGTGGCCCGTGAGGGTGTCTTCCTCCCGGGTGAAGGCGAGCCGCACGGGGCGGCGCGCCTTGCGGCTGAGGAGGACCGCCACGGCCTCGATGAGATGCTGAGATTTTCCCCCGAATGCGCCCCCGATGTGGGTGCTCATCACGCGGAGGGCGTTCATCGGGAGCCCCAGGATCTCCGCGGTTAGCGCGCGCACGACGAAGGCCGCCTGGGTGGGGGTTCGCACGATCGTGACCCCCCCCTCTCCTGGCTCGGCGACGGCGACGCGCGGTTCGAGGTATCCCTGATGGACGCGGGGGGTTTCGTAGGTGTCCTCGAAGATGTGGTCGGCGAGACGAAAGCCCAGCTCCGCGTCCCCCGAGCGGATGCGGATTCGGGCCGCCACGTTGCCGTAGCGGACGATGCCCGGAAACGCCTTGTAGGAGGCGAGCTCCTCGTGGAGGAGGACCGCCCCCTCGGCCATGGCCTCCTCGGGGGTGAAGACAGCCGGAAGGGGCTCATACTCCACGCGGATGCGGGCGATCGCCTCCTCGGCGGCGCCTGCCTCCTCGGCCGCCACGGCGGCGATGCGCTCCCCCACGTAGCGCGCCCGGCCGTTGGCGAAAAGGGTTTCATCCCTTACCAGACGGCCGTAGCGCACGGGGGGGGCGTCTTCCGCCGAAACCACGGCCCGCACGCCGGGGACTTTTCGGGCGCCGGAGAGGTCGAGTTTTAGGATTCGGGCATGGGGATGGGGGCTCAGGAGAAGCCGGGTGGTCAGGCAGCCCGGCAGGCGCCAGTCGTCCCCGAAGGCGGCATCCCCTGCCACCTTTTCTCCCGAGTCGAGCCTTGGAATGGGTTTTCCGATGACGCGGTATCCCATGCCCGCCCTTTCCCCGAGATGTGGGGCCGATTCGCCGGACGCCCAGATCCTTGCACATCCCGTGTCCAAAAAACAGGCCCCCGCGCCCTTGGGCTCAGCAATCGAATCGGTTGGGGTCGGACGGCATTTCAAGGGAATTGGAGGGCTGGCGATCGGGTGGGGGTGGACGATCCCTCCCGCGGCCTCTCGTTGCGGATGTCGTAATCGCGTCGCTGCTGGTAGACGCTTCGGATGAGGGCGTAGAAGTCGAGGGCTTCGCGTTCCAGTTCATCCAGGATTTCGATGTTGCGTGAGCGCAAGTCGACCGTGCTCAGCCCGCGAAGGCCGATCTGCAACGCTTCGATGTCGTAGGCGGCTCCCACGTAGGTCAACGGGTCGAAGAAGATATCGACCACCGAGCCGACCGCGTCGCGCAGCGTCGAGGGTCCAAGGATCGGCAATATCAGATAGAAGCCCGGGCCGGCGCCGTGGACGCCGAGCGTCTGGCCGAAGTCCTCCGCGTGGTAGGGGTGGCCCATGTCCTTGGCGACGTCGACCAAGCCTCCGACGCCGATGGTCGTGTTGATCAGAAAGCGCGTCGCTGTGGTTTGAGCCCGCTGGTCTTCGCCCTGGAGGACGTCGTTGATCAGGACGATCGGCGTTCTCAGGTTGCGGGTGAAGCTACGCACCGATTCACGGATCTCCTGCGGCAGGATATTTCGATAAACCTCGCTTACCGGCCGCAGGATCAAGCGGTCGAGGAAGAGATTTAGATCGAAGATGGCGCGGTTGAGCGGCTCGAGGGGGTCGGCCAGTTCTTCGTCCGGGAGGCCGGCCGACTGGCCCGCTGTCTGTTGCGCGGCGCAACCGGAGATCAGCGTCACGAAGGCGATGAGCACGCCCATGCGGCGCAAACGGCCCCGGCGGAGCCCGCATCGCGTGAGGCAGGCTTGGGTTTCATCCATCGAGCGTCAGTTCTCGGATTAATGAATTTGTTGGCTCATGGGCGTCCCATCCCTAACGGTAGCACGAACTGGCGACCCTGGCTATTTGCGATGGCCTCCCATGGGTCTCCCCCTCTAAGCAGGGCCCTTTTTGGTGGTCGAAGCGCCGGCCGCCTCGTGGTAGTGTCCCAACGGAGGTGCGTCCGTGGGATGTGCGACTGTTCGGCCTCTTGGGCCAGGGAGGAGGCGAGACATGGAACGATCGGTTATCGCCCTCGCCGGTCTGTCTCTCGCGATATGGCTCTACCTTTTGCTCGGGCGCGGAGGCTTCTGGCGCGCCGGCGTTCGCCTTGACGGCAGCCCGTCCGACCGCACAGCCTGGCCGGAAGTGGCCGCCGTGGTTCCCGCGCGAGACGAGGCCGATGTCATCGGCCGCGCCCTTGCCTCACTGCTCGTCCAGGACTATCCGGGCGCCTTCCATGTCATCCTGGTGGACGACCACAGCAGCGATGGGACGGAGGAGGTCGTCAGGTGTGCGGCGCGTGGGGCGGGCCGCAGCGAGCGCCTCACGGTGCTCCAGGCGCGGCCGCTTCCACCCGGCTGGGCGGGGAAGCTATGGGCCCTCTCGGAGGGAGTGGCCCGCGCGGAGGCGGTCGCTCCCGCGTCGCGCTTCCTCTGGTTCACCGACGCCGACATCGAGCACGGCGCGGCCACCTTGCGCCGCCTGGTGGCGAAGGCGGAGGACGAGGATCTCGATTTGGTCTCGCTCATGATCGCTCTGTCATGCTGCCGTTTTTGGGAGCGTCTCCTGATCCCACCTTTCGTCTTTTTCTTTCAGAAGCTCTACCCATTCGCGTGGGTGAACGACCCGGGGCGGCGCACGGCCGCCGCAGCTGGTGGCTGCATGCTTCTGCGCGGGTCGGCACTTCGGCGCGCCGGCGGCCTTGCCCCGATTCGCGGCGAGTTGATTGACGACTGCGCGCTGGCCGCCCTCGTCAAGGCCGAGGGGAGAGAGGGCGGGGGGCGAATCTGGCTAGGGCTCACCGCATCCGCGCGCAGCCTCCGCTCCTACCCGGGCCTCGCTGGCATCTGGCGGATGGTGGCGCGCAGCGCCTATGCGCAGCTTGGGCGCTCGCCGTCGCTTCTGGTTGTTGCGCTCGTCGGAATGTTCCTCACCTACCTTGCGCCGCCCATTTCGGTCCTGGCCTATCCCTTGCACGGCCAGGCGGCTGCCGGGGCGGTGGGCTTCGCCGCCTGGGCTCTCATGACGGTTGCGGTTTGGCCGACGCTGCGGCTCTACCGACAGCCCATCGCCCTTGCCCCGCTGCTTCCGCTCGTGGCCCTCATCTACTGCGCCATGACCCTCCACTCGGCGCTGGGGCACGCCCGCGGCCGCGGCGGCCTCTGGAAGGGCCGGGTGGAGGCCCGTTCCGCCCCGCAAAGCGGGTTGGAAGACGGAGGCTAATGGTCTCTGTTTCAAGGGATCTGTGCCCTTGGCGTGGATTTGAGCCCCATCGGGGCAGGCCCGCACGGGGAGGTTTTTACCGAGCGTTGCTCCCGTCGGCTGGGGAGAGACTGCGCCTGGAGCCTCTGCGCCATCGTCCCCGAGGCCGGGCGTTGCGTCCCCCCGCCAAGCTTGCTAAAGTTTCCATAAGTGTACGAGAATGGTCCGAAGGAATGGAATGATACCGGGCGAAAGCCCGCCACTCCTGACAGAGGCCGCTGCAAGAGTGCGTGTGTGCGGGGCGGTCGTGCTGTCGGGTACGTCTTCCCCTTGGAGCATGTGAAGTCTTCCGCGGGCGCGTCGCGGCCCGGTGCATGCGTCTCGCGCGATCGCGGGAGGCCGGAAAAAGGGGAAGAGAACTTGTCCTCCGGATGTTATGGGTAAGAGGATCGCTTGCGTCGGCATTCGCCTTTTTCAACCATTGTTCCGCATTGCGTTGGGAACTATCTGAGCCCCCGGTATGGACGTGGAAAAGGAACAGTCTCTCGTCAAACGGATCGATGATGTTCACGCGGCGCTGAGCGTGAACGCCGGTGCGGCGCTCAACGGGAACGTCCCCGAGGCGCTGATCGGCGATGCCCGAGAAGGGCTGATCGCCGGGGCGCGCGAGGCGCTGATTGCGCTTCAGCAGCCGGATGGCCATTGGCTTTTTGAGCTCGAGGCGGACGCAACCATT
>CAYMWZ010000180.1:0-6359 GCA_964394385.1 uncultured Nitrospinaceae bacterium
TCGGAGATGTGTATAAGAGACAGCCTACGCCCTGGCGGTCGTGGCGGTGGGATTCACCCTCATGCTGGCCGAACTCGCCCTGGGCCACCGCCACGACCGCCAGGGCGTAGGGGATGAGGAAGGCTCCCCCGCCGTTTCGGTAGGCCAGGAAGGGGAACCGCCAGATGTTTCCCAGCCCGATGGCGGATCCCATCGCCGCGAGCACGAAGCCCAGGCGGCTGCGCCAAGCGTCCCGGACCATTGGCCCTCCTCCGCGCCTGAGGGGTGGCTATTCCCGGCCCGGCTGGAAGATGGCGACCAGCATCACGTCGTCCGAGCCCGTGCAGTTGTTGCAGTGCCGGGTGCCGCGCGGCATGAAGATGAACTGGCCCGCGCGGTAGGGGATCGAGCCGTCCTCCAGGTCGTAGCGGCCTTGGCCGCTCACCACGAATATGACCTCGTCTTCTTCGTGATGGTGCCAATCGTGGGTCTGGCCGGGCTGGATGCGCGAGTAGTAGACGGTCAGGTTCGTCCCGTCCGCCGCCCGGGTGACGATGGGCCTGTGGGTGGCGCCCCCGGCCATTCCCTCGGAGGGCATCTCCTCCGGCCGGATGAGGCGGGCGCGCCGTTGGGTTGTGCTCATGGCGTCGTTCCTCCTTGGATGGGCGTCACTCCCCCATTATCTTCACCAGGACGCGTTTGCGCCGCCGGCCGTCGAATTCCGCATAGTAGATCTGCTCCCAGGGGCCGAAGTCGAGCTTCCCCCCCGTGAGGGCGACGACGACCTCCCGGCCCATGAGGGTCCGCATCAGGTGGGCGTAGGCGTTGTCCTCTCCGGTCAGGTTGTGGCGGTAGTCTTTCTTCGTGTCCACGAGTTTCTCGAGCCATTCCTGGTAGTCGTGGATCAGGCCGGGCTCGGCGTCGTTGATGTAGACCGAGGCCGTGATGTGCATCGCGTTCACCAGGACGAGGCCCTCCCGCACGCCCGATTTTCGGACGATATCCTCCACCTTCCCCGTGATGTTGATGAACTCGATCCGGCTTTTCGTGTGGAACCAGAGATATTCGGTGTGGGATTTCATCCGCCTCGCCTCGAGAGGTCTGGAGGGCGCCCGGTGGACGGCGCGAGGGTTCAGAGATAATTCCAACGAGGGGGGATGTCAAAGGCGGAGCGTCCCCCCGACTTCTTGACACGCCGCGCGCGGCGGCGTGCAATGGGGCCGCCGCGCCATCCGGCAGCGATCCGTGGGAGCGCAGACGATGTTCATCACGATGAACCGGTTCCAGATTCAAGAGGGCAGGGAGGCGGAGTTCGAGGAGATGTGGCGCACGCGTGAGTCCTACCTCCACGAGGTGGAGGGCTTCGTCGAGTTCCGCTTCCTGCGCGGGCCCGAGGGGGAGTA
Source organism: uncultured Nitrospinaceae bacterium (assembly GCA_964394385.1). Classification (GTDB taxonomy): domain Bacteria; phylum UBA8248; class UBA8248; order UBA8248; family UBA8248; genus CAYMWZ01. The sequence goes on from CAYMWZ010000180.1 coordinate 1,383, forward strand.
CGTCAGCCACACCACCTGGGAGAGCCGGGAGGCCTTCGAGCGCTGGGTGGGGAGCGAATCCTTCCACAAGGCCCACGCCAGGGCCGCCCAAACCCCCAAGGACCTCTTCAAGGGACCCGCCAAGTTGTCCTTCTACGAGGTTTTGATCTCCAGCGGGAAGTAGGCGCCCCTTGGGCTCCCTCGCCCCTCCCCCCGTGGCGCCCGGCCCGAGGGCGGCCGTCCCGGGCCCTTTCAGAGCTCGATGCGCTGGCCGTCGCGGGCCGCCTCGAAGGGGAGCGTCCCCTGGGCCAAGCGGGCGAGCGTCGTCTCCCCCATGTGGGTGAGGAGGAGCCGCTTCGTCTTGAGGCGGGGAGCTTCCCGTTCGAGATCCTCCAGCGAGGTGTGGAAGCGCCTCCTGGCGCCGGCCGTGTAGCACTCCGCGAGGAACAGGTCCGTCCCCCGGGCGAGATCCACCAGGGCCTCGTCCCACTCCGTGTCCCCGCTCCACCCGAGCGCCCGCCCGCCCCAGGCGATGCGGTAGCCGTAGGGGATCTCGCGGTGCTGGTGGGTCACCCTGCGCGCGAGGATGCGGAGCCCGCACACCTCGCACTCCCTCCCCTCGGGGAGCTCGCGGTACTCCACCTGGAAGCGCCGCTCCATCATCTCGGCGGTCTCCCGGTAGCTGAGGCGAAAGAGGGCCTCGCACTTCTCCTCCGTCCCCGGGGGGCCCGCCACCGCGAGGGGGCGGTCGCGCCGGGTGCGGAACTGGTAGTCCAGGAAGAGGAGGGGGACCCCGAGGATGTGGTCCCCGTGCAGGTGGCTGAGGAGGACAAGGTCGATCCGCCCCAGGTCGCACCCCATCCCCATGAGCATGGGGATCGCGGTCGGCCCGCAGTCGAGCAGGGCCGCCCGCGCTTCTCCCTCGCCGGGGGCGATCCGCTCGAGGAGATAGCTGCTGTAGGGGTGTCCGCCGGTTGCGAAGGCGTCTCCGGTCCCGAGGACGGTGAGGGCCAGGGCCGCCATGGAGAGCCTCACTGCGCCGCGGGCCCCTGTGCGGCCCCGCGCGGGGGGGTCAATCGGAGGGGATGAGATCCTCCGCCTTGATGAACTCCTCGTCCATGTGCTCGAGGATTTCCTCCACGGCGGTGAGGGAGAGGTTCAGGTTCTTGACGACTTCCCGCTCGAGGACCGGGACGCTGACGTCGCCCCCGCTCCCGAACCCCACCGCGCGCACCAGAACGTCCGCCATGTGGACGACGGCGGTCGCCTCGGCGCCCTCCCTCGCGGCGAGGGGTCTGTGGTGGAGCGTGATGGGGGACCGCAGGGAGGCGGGGAGGTTCCACTTCTGGCAGAGCCACTCGGCGATCTTCGTGTGGTCAAAGCCGAGAACTTCGCGCTCGGCTTCGATGAAGGGGAGGCCCGTGGCGGCGACCTTCTGATTCACCTCCTCGAAGTACTCCGGGCCCTCCACCTTGAGCACCACCTTGCCGATGTCGTGGAGCAGGCCGGCCACCTGAATCTCCTCGGGGTCCTTGAGGCCGATCCTGCGGCCGATGACGCCCGACGTCACCGATACCCCCAGGGAATGCATCCAAAGGCCCAGCATTTCCCCGGCCATGATGTCGAACACCGACGCCGTGAGGACGAGGCCCTTCACGGCGTTGAAGCCGAGGAGGACGAGGGCGTGGGTGACGGTTCCGATCTTTCCGGGAAACCCGAAGAAGGCGGAGTTCACGAGCCGCAGGACTTTTGCCGAGAGCACCTGGTCGGCCTGGATCATCTCCCCGACCTGGGCGGTGCTGATGGTGGGGCTCTCCACCATGGCCGACAGCTTCGTGACGACGCCGGGAAGGGTGGGAAGATTGTCTAGGTTTTCGACCTTGTGCCGGAAGCGGGCCATGTCGACGGGCACGCCGGAGGCCTCCTTTTTGGGCTGGGGGGCTCAGCCCCCGGCCTCGCCCTGTGCCTGCCGGTCCGCTTCGGCGGCCTCCTCTGCGGCGAGGCGCTCGTGGCGTTTTTTCAGGTGTTTTTGGACAACCCCCTTGAGGGCCGCCATCATCTTGTTGCTCATGACGCCCTTGAACCGCTGATCGAGCTCGGCGAGTTCCCCCTCGATGGTCTTCTGAGGCCTCCCGTCATCAATGGGCCGGCCTTCCACCGTGATGTGGGTGATGTCGAGCCGCTCGAGGCGGGCGAGGAGCGACTCGGACAGCGTCGTTCCCTTGGCGCAGAGGACCTGTCCGTTCGAGGCTTCGACGGGCCGGGCGATCACCATGCCTGGGGCAGCTTGTGAGAGCTTGATCCGTTGCATCCCGCATCTCTCCCCTGGCCCGGACCGGTGCTCCCGCCGGTGAGGATCCTTCGAGGCAGCGCGTCACGGCTCGTGGGGGAAGCTTGTGCGAAAGAGGGTGGATCAAGGCAGACCGGGTGTCAAGCAGGAGCAAGCGGGAGGAGACCTCCCCGGCTCGGGCCTCGGCGCGCCCGTCTTGATGCGCCGCGCCCCCGGTGCTACCCTGGACGTGTTGGAACGGGCGCCGACGCGCGGCGCATCCCTCACCCCTCGGGCGCAGCCCCGCCGCTGACGATGGGATCTCCCGTGCAGGCATTTCTCCCGGTCGCCGTCGGGGTGATTTTTCTGGTGGCGGGTTCCGTTGCCGTCGAGGCCGCCCAGGCCGAGGGGGCCTCGACCGGGGGCGGGGGGGCGATCGAGAAGCGGCTCGAGGGCTATGACATCCCCAACGTGGTCCGCTCTCGGTTTTTGGGGTGGGTGCGGCGGTCCCTGACCGACCGCATACCGGGAGAGGAGACCTTGTTCAAGCAGTATATTGATGAGTGGAGCTTTCAGTTCGAGACCCTTTCCATCAACGGAATCACCTTCGCCATCAACATCGACATCGACGGCAAGTATCCTTACGACATCACCCTGCTCGACACGGATTGCGACGGGATTTTCGAGACCAAGGTGGAAGAGAAGCCGGGCCAGCGCGTGGACCTGCCCATCCCGGAGTGCGTGTTTCGTCCGGTGCCCGTGGGAAACCGGTAGCGAGGCGCCTTTTTCAGGCGGCGGCACCGGGCCGCGCTTTTTGCCCCCGGAAAGGATCGAGATGATGTCCAGGACGCTCCGCCTCGCCGCGTCGATCCTCTTCTTCCTCGTCGCCTGCGCGCCGGGGCTTCCGGCCGCGGGGGCCGCGCCGGCCACCGCCACCGTGATGCGCCACGTCGAAGTGAAGGGCGTCATCTTGGATCCCCGCAACAACCAGCCCGTCGTCCTTCTCGAAGACCAGGAGGGGGGCACCATCCTGCCGATATGGGTCGGGCCCTCGGAGGCGCAAGCCATCATGATGGAGCTCAAAGGGGTGATGCCTCCCCGGCCCATGACGCACGATCTGATGCGGAACATCATCGGCAGTTTGAAGGGGGAGGTTCTCCGCGTCGTCATCACCGAGCTCAAGGGGGGCACGTTCTACGCCTTCATCGACCTCAAGACGCCGGAGCGGAGCTTCTCCGTCGACAGCCGCCCCTCGGACGCCATCGCGCTTGCGCTCCGCACGAAAGCGCCGATCTTCGCCAAGAGGGAGGTCATGGAGACGGGCATCTCCCCGGAGCCCGAGACCAAGCTGACCCACCGCAACCGTTTGGGCCTGATCCTCCAGGCCATGACCCCCACCCTCGCCCGGTTTTTTGGCGGGGGGAAGGTGGAGGGCCTGCTCGTCTCCCAGGTGGAGGATGGCGCCCCCGCCGCGCAGGCGGGGCTCCAGCGAGGGGACGTCATCTATGAGGTGGAGGGTGAAGCGGTGACCTCCCTCCAGGGTTTCGAGCAGGCGTTCGTCAAGAGGAACCAGGGCATGGTGGTGTCCGTGCGCCGCGGGGCCAAGGGGGAGAGCCTCCAGTTGCGCATCCCGCTCACATCTTCTTCGGAGGGCAAAGAGGGGCGGTGAATGTCCTCTTCCTCTGCACCGGAAACCTCAACCGATCGCCGATGGCCGAGGCCCTCCTCCGGAAGTTCCTGGCGCGGGAGGGAAGGAAGGACGTTCAGGTCAAATCGGCCGGCACCCACGCCTTTGCGGGGAGCCCCTGCCCGCTCGAAGCCATCCAGGTGGCCGACCAGGCCGGATTGGACCTCAGCTCCCACCGCTCCCGCCCCCTGACGCGGGAGCTGATCGATTGGGCGGACCGCATCCTGATCATGGGTCCCGACCAACGCGTTTTCATCGAGGCGAATTTTCCCGAAGCCGTGGGGAAGGCGGAGGAACTCTCCCCCTATCGGCCGGGCGGGCGCCCGGGAGAGACCATCAAGGATCCCCAAGGGCAGTCGGCCTTCTTCTATCGGCAGTATTTTGGGGAGCTGATGGAGGCCGTCATGGGCTTCCACGCCATGCTCAAGAAGGGCCGCGCCTGAGCGCCGGCGGGAGCGCCAGATGCCCAAGTTCACCGTCGGGCCGAAGGATGCCCTCGTGGTGGTGGACCTTCAGGTGGACTTTTGCCCCGGCGGGGCGCTTCCCGTCCCCGAGGGGGATCGCGTCGTCGGGCCGGTGAACCGGCTGCTCGGCCTCTCCGGCTGGGTCAAGGTGGCCACCCGCGACTGGCATCCCCCCGATCACGCCTCCTTCCGCGGCCGGGGGGGCGCGTGGCCGCCCCATTGCGTGGCGGACACCCCGGGCGCCCGCTTCCACCCCGGGGTGGATGCCGGGAAGGCGGACCTGATCATCTCCAAAGCCACGCGGCGGGACGCCGAGGCCTATTCGGGTTTCGAGGGGACCTCTCTGGCGGAGGAGTTGCGGGCCCGGGGCGTGGAGCGGATATTCGTCTGCGGCCTGGCGACGGACTATTGCGTCCGCGCGACTGCGCTCGACGGGCGGCGCGAGAGCCTGGAGGTGGTCGTCCTCGAGGACGCCATCCGGGCGGTCGACGTTCAGCCGGGCGACGGCGGGCGCGCCCTCGAAGAGATGCGCCGGGCCGGCTGCGCCATCGCCCGCTCAGAAGACGTAGCGCCCTAGG
>CAYMWZ010000181.1:0-6344 GCA_964394385.1 uncultured Nitrospinaceae bacterium
CCGGGCGCAGAGGAAGGTGCCCGTCAGATTCACGTCGAGCACGAACCGCCAGGCCTCCTCAGAAAGATCGAGGGTGGGCTCCCCGTTGAAGACCCCCGCGGCGTTCACGAGCACATCGATGGGCCCGAGCGCCTCCTCGGCCCGCTCGACGGCGGCCTTCACCTCGGCCGACTTGGAGACGTCCGCCCCGAGGGCGACCGACTTCCGCCCCAGCTTCTCGATCGCCTTGGCGGCATCGTCCACCGGCTTCTTGCGCCGGCCGAGGGCGGCCACGTCCGCCCCCGCCTCGGCGAGGGCCAGCGCCATGGCCCGCCCCAGGCCGCTGCCCGCCCCCGTCACCAAGGCCACCTTTCCGTCCAGGCGGAACTTGTCCAGGATCATCTCCCCTCTCCCCGGCCCGAGCCGATGATCTTCGCGGAGCGCAAAGCGGCGTCCAAGCTATGGGATGGGCTACGGGGTGTCAACCGAGTGCTCTCGCGCGGGCTTTATGCGCCGGAGACCCGCCTCGCGCGCTCGCCGCCTCCTGCGGTTGTTCCCCGCCCGGCGCGTGTGGCATGCTCGGGGAGCCGGAAAAACCCTTGATTCGCCTTGAGGAATCGGCCCTTGCGCACGCAGAAGGCAGACATCCTCATCCTGGGCTCGGGAGGGGCCGGCCTCATGGCCGCCCTGGCCGCCCGGGAGATCCGCCCGGGGGTCGAGATCCTTCTCGCCGTCAAGGGCCTCTTCGGCAAGAGCGGCTGCACGCGGATGGTCCAGGGGGGCTACAACGTCGCGCTCACCCCTCCGGATTCGGTCGAGAACCATTTTTTGGACACCTTGAGGGGCGGGGCCTGGATCAACGACCAGGAGCTGGCCTGGACCCTGGTGAGCCGGGCGCCGGAGTGCGTCCGGCGCTTGGAGACCGTCTGCGGCTGCTTCTTCGATCGCAACCCTGACGGCACCATCCACCAAAAAGCCTTCGCGGGCCAGAGCTTCGACCGCACCGTCCACAAGGGCGACCTGACCGGCATCGAGATCACCAACCGCGTCTCCGAGCAGCTCATGCGGCGCGGAGTGCCCTGCCTGGAGGAGCACCGCGCCGTGGCTCTCCTCCCCGCCCGGGGGGATCCCGGGCGCATTGCCGGGGCCCTGCTCCTCGACATCCGAACGAGTGAGTTTACCGCCGTGAACGCCAAGTGCACCCTCCTCGCCACGGGCGGCGGTCCCACCCTGTACAAGATCTCCGCCTGTGCCCAGGAGCTCTCGACCGATGGAATCGCGATCGCCTGGGAGGCGGGGGCGGAGCTCTGCGACATGGAGATGGTCCAGTTCCACCCGACGGGCGTCTTAACGGGCGAGGGCCTCCAGATCACGGGCACCCTCCTCGAGGAGGGCCTGCGGGGGGCGGGGGGGCATCTCAAGAACGCCCTCGGGGAGCGCTACATGGCCCGCTACGACCCCGAGCGGATGGAGCGCTCCACCCGGGACGTGGTCGCCCGGGCGGGCTACACCGAGATCCTCGAAGGGAGGGGCACCCCGCGCGGGGGGGTCTTCATCGACGTGAGCCACCTCGGCCGCGACTTCGTGTGGAGGAATTTCAAGGGGATGGCCGAGCGCTGCCGCGATCTGGGCTACGACCTGGCGGGAGGCCCCGTCGAGGTGACCCCGACGGCCCACTACATGATGGGAGGCGTCAAGATCGACACCCGCTGCCGCACGAACCTCGCCGGCCTCTTCGCCGCGGGGGAGGACTCCGCCGGGACTCACGGGGCGAACCGCCTGGGGGGAAACGGGGTGGCGAACTCCACGGTGTTCGGCGAGATCGCCGGAGAGGCGATGGCCGAGGAGGCCGAGGGGTCGCCCCTCCTGCCCTTCGATCCCGAAACCGCCCGGGAGGCCCAGGCGCGGGCCCTGGGAGCCCTGGGCCGGGGGGAGTCCCCTTACCCCATCCGGGCCGCCTTGAAGGAGCTGATGTGGCAAAAAGTGGGCCTGCGCCGCAACGGCCCGGACCTTGAAGACGCCCTGCGGGCGATCGGCACCCTCCGGGAGCGGGCCGCAGGCGCGCGGGCCGAGGGGGGGCGGGCCTACAACCTCGCTTGGCAGAACGTCCTGGACGTGCGCAACCAGACGGCGGTGGCCGAGCTCATCGCCCGCCCGGCCATCGAGCGGAACGAGAGCCGGGGGAGCCACCACCGGGACGACTTCCCGCAGACGCGCGAGGACGGCCTCTACAACGTCTTCATCCGCCGGGCGGGGGAGGCTTCCGTCCTGGAGCGCCGCCCCGTCCGCTTCACCCGGCTGCGCCCCGAGGACGCCCCCGCGGGCCGGCCCGCCTCGGCGGAGAGCTTCGTCGACTGAAGCCGGACAGGCCCCGGCAAGGAGGGAGGATGGAGTCCACGCATTCGACCGAACCGACCGCCCGCCCCCCCCTCTGGGACCTCACGGCCTGGCGGTCCATGTACCCGGGCATGTGGGCCTGGGTGCTCCAGCGCGTCTCAGCCCTCGCCCTCATCGTCCTCTTCCCTCTCCACGTGATGAACCCCTACGTGGAATGGATCCGCTTGACGATGCTCGTCCTCGTCGTCTGGCACTCGATGCACGGGATCAAGGTGATCCTCACCGACTTCGGCTTCCCGCCCAAGCACCAGCGGAAGCTGCTCTGGGCCCTCGCGGCGGCGGGGGTCGTCCTCTTCGTCTGGCTCGTCTACCTGCACAAGAGTTTATGGAGGTTCCTCGGATGACGGCTGAGCCCTCCGCCGAGACCTCTGGCGAGGTCACCTTCCGGGTCCGCCGCGGGGAGGGGGCGGGGGACCCCGGCGAGCGCTTCGACCGCTACCGGCTCGGGGTCCGCCCCCGGATGACGGTCCTGGACGCCCTGGTGGCCCTCCAGAGCGAGCAAGATCCCACCCTCTCCTACCGCTACTCCTGCCGGGTGGGGATGTGCGGGACCTGCGCCCTCCGGGTGAACGGAAGGCCCCGGTGGGCCTGCCGCACCCTCCTCGAGGGCCTGGGGGGGAGCGTGACGCTCGAGCCCCTTTCGAACTTCCCCGTCGTGCGCGACCTGGCGGTGGACATGGGGGTGTTTTTTGAAAAAATGAAGCGGGCGCGCGCGTGGCTCGAGCCCGCCGAGGCGGCCGCCCAGGCGCCCGCCCGCCTCTCCCCCGCGGGCCCCGAGCGGCGCCGGATCGAGCCCCACATCGAGTGCATCACCTGCGGGATCTGCTACGCCTCCTGCTCCATGGTAGGCCACGATCCCGCCTTCCTGGGCCCGGCCGCCCTGAACCGCGCCTTCACCCTCGTGGCCGACAGCCGCGACGCCTCCCGCGCCCGGCGGCTGCTCGAGGTCTGCGGGGAGCACGGCGCCTGGCGCTGCCACAGCCAGTTCAACTGCACCGAAGCCTGCCCGAAGGGCATCAGCCCCACGGCGGCCATCCAGGGGCTCAAGCGCCGCGCCCTGGCGAGCGGGGCGAAGGCGCTGGTCGCATCCCTCCTCCGGGGGACCGCCCCCGGCTCGTAGGAGACGAGGAGAATTCCATGGCCGAGGTCAAGGAGATGCGGGACCGCCTCGCCGCCGCGCCGGCGGAGGTGTGGACGCGGACCATTCTCAAACCCCTCTACGATTTCAAGATCCGCCACTGGTTCTACCCCCTCATGGCCACCCACAAGGGCTGGACGGTCGTCCTCCACGAGGGAGGGGTCATCAGCCGCGCGGAGGCGGCCAAGATCCTCCAGGCCGTCTCCGAGCTCGAAGCCCTGGGGCCCGGCGCCCTGGGGGAGTTCAACCCGGCCTTCGAGTATTTTTATCTGCACGTGGAGCGGTTCCTCACCGCGCGAGCCGGAGAGGAGGTGATCGGCAACCTGAACCTGGGCCGCACCCGCCCCGAGCCCCTCTCGCGCATGTACACGCGGGGGCGGCTCCTCGAGCTGGCCGAGCGCCTGGCGGGCTTCCGCCGGGTGATCCAGGATCTCGCCGCGCGCTACCGCGACACCGTCATGCCCTTCTGGACCCACCTCCAGCACGCCCAGCCCACCACCTTCGGCCACTACTGGCTGGCCTTCGAGGACAACCTGGCGCGGGACTTCGCGCGCCTCAAGGCCGCCTACGCCAACGTGAACGCGAACACGCTGGGCTGCGGCGCCCTCGCGGGCAGCGCCCTGCCCATCGACCGGGACCGGCTGAGCGCCCTCCTCGGCTTCGCCGCCACCCGGGAGAACACCCTCGACTGCGTGGCCGGCGTGGACCACATGGTCGAGTGCGTCTCGGCGCTGGCCAACCTCATGCAGAGCGTGAGCCGGATAGCCATGGACATCGACGTCTGGGCCTCCTTCGAGTTCAACATGGTGGACTTCGCCGACGAGTTCGCGGGCACGAGCAGCCTCATGCCCCAGAAGAAGAATCCCTACGTGTGCGAGTACGTCCGCGCCCGCGCGGGCCAGGTCATCGGGGATCTGACGTCGGTCCTCGCGGTGGTCCACAACACCTTCTTCCAGGACACCGAGGACGTCTGCATCGAGGTCCTGCCCCCCACCTGGCGCGCCTTCGACACCGTGGACACGGCGCTCGAGCTCATGGGGGCCTTCCTCGCCACCGTCACCCCGAGGAGCGAGGTCATGCGGCAGCGGGCCGCGCAGGGCTTCTCCACCGCCACCGCGCTCGCCGACCTCATCCACGACCGCCGTGGGCTCTCCTACCGCACCGGCCACCGGATCGTGGGCCGCACCGTCATGGCCGCGATCCGGGCCGGGAAGAGCGCCCTGGAGGTGAGCCCCGAGATGGTGGACGCGGCGGCCCGGGAGGTGACGGGGAAACCCCTCGGCCTGGCCCAGGAGGAGATCCGCCGCGCCCTGGACCCGGAGCACTTCGTCCAGACCCACAAGCTCAAGGGGGGCCCGGCCCCCGAGGTGGTCCAGGGCATGGTCGCCTCCCGGGGCCAGGCGCTCCGGGCGGACGAGGCGTGGATCGCCGGGTGCCGGGAGGGCCTGCGGGCGGGGGAAAGGCTCCTCGCCGAGGCTGTCCGGGGGATCCTCCCCTGAGGGGCAAAGCCCTCCCCGGACCGCCGAGGGCCGATTCTGGTACAATGGGAGGCTCAGGGGGTGGGGCAGAGGATGCCTCGCCCCCCGTTTGCGTACCGGACCCCCGGCTTGAGCGGAGGATCGCGCCTTGGCGAAAGGCATCGTGTGGGTGACCACGACCTGGATCCAGGGATTGGAGGACCCGATGCGCCACCTGCGCCCCCTCGAGCGGGAGGCGGGGCTGGAGGTCCGAATCGACTCGACGGGCGAGGAGATGACCGAGGAGGAGGTCATCCGGGGGCTCCCCGGTGTCGTCGTGGTCATGCCCAGCAACGACCCCTACAACGAGCGCACCCTCGCCGCAGCCGACAGCCTGCGCATGATCGCCCGCACGGGGGTGGGGCTGAACTCCATCGACCTCGCCGCCGCCACGCGGCGGGGGGTGGTGGTCACCAACGCGCAGGGCCAGAACGCCGATTCGGTGGCCGAGCACACCCTGGGCCTCATGCTCTCGGTCGCGCGCCGCATCCCGGAGGTGGACCGCAAGGTGCGCGCCGGGGAGTGGGGAGGGCTGCGCACGCCGACGGCGCCGCTCCGGGGCAAGACGCTCGGCCTCATCGGCCTGGGCAACATCGGCAAGCGCGTTGCCCGCAGGGCCGCCGCCTTCGGGATGGAGATCCTGGCCCACGACATCGTCCGGGACGAGCGCTTCGCCGCCGAGGTGGGGGTGTACTTCCACCCCCTGGAGGAGGTGGCCCGGCGGGCGGACTTCCTCTCCTGCCACGTCCCCCTCACCCCCCAGACGCGGGGCATGGTCTCGCGCGAACTCCTGCGCCGGATGAAGCCGGGCGCCTATCTCATCAACACCTCGCGGGGCCCGGTCGTGGACCTCAACGCCTTGGCCGAGGAGCTCGGCCGGGGGACCATCCGCGGGGCGGCCCTGGACGTCCTCCCCAAGGAGCCGCCCGAGCGCCCGCACCCGATCTTCGCCCTCGAAAACGTCGTCCTCAGCCCCCACATGGCCGGTCTGGGAGAGGACGCCTGCGAGAACTCCCTGCGCCACGCGGTGGGCTGCGTCCTCGACTTCCTGGCGGGGCGCCGGCCGGTTGACGTGGCGAACCCTGAGGTGCTCGAGAGATTGGGCATCCGCGACGGCGGAGGGGAGCCCCCCGGCCGCCCTGGCGGAAAAGGGAATTGACGGCGTCCCGAAGCCGTTTCATACGGGTGTCCCAAAGCTGCCGCTCCGCCCGAATTCCCCTGCCCCTTTTTTGAGGGATATCTCATGCGACGAACGCTCGTATTGATTTGCCTCCTGGCGGCCGCCTGGCTCCCCCCCCCGGCCTGGGCCGGCG
>CAYMWZ010000182.1:0-6330 GCA_964394385.1 uncultured Nitrospinaceae bacterium
CTGCGTTTCACCCTCGGGGAACGCAGCGTTCATATCGACCTCAGCCAGGCCGCGACCTACAAGCCCGAGGGGGAGGGCTTCATCGTGTACGGGCCCCAGGACGCGGAGCCCAGCTTCAACACCTCCGTGGACTGGGCGGCGGCCGAGTGGGCCGTCGAGCGCGCCGTCAGGCGCATCCCCGCCTTCGGGGGGGCGGCCGTCGCGCGGGGCTGGGCGGGGCTCTACGAGATCGCCCCCGACAACCACGGCCTCATGGGCGGGGTGGAGGGCCTGGCGGGCTTCCACGTGGCGGCGGGCTTCAGCGGCCACGGCTTCCAGCACAGCCCGGTCATCGGCCAGGCGATGGCCGAGCGCATCATGGGGGGCGAGGCCCGGGTGGTGGACATCTCGCCCCTCGCGCTGGATCGCTTCGCGCGCGGGGCGGCCCTGCCCGAGCGCCTGACGGCCCACCACGCCGAGGCGGGATAGACATGAAGCCGCCCAAGCGCAAGTCCCTCTTCGTCGCCTTCCTCCTGTGGTTCTTCCTGGGCATCTTCGCCGCCCACAAGCTCTACCTGGGGAGGCGCCGCGAGGCGACCCTCCTCCTCCTCGCCTACTTCCTCCTCCCCCTCGCCGCCGCCGTGGCGGCCCTCCTCGCGATGCAGCTTTTGGGGATCGTCCTCGTCCCGCCGGACCTCAAGCCCGAGGAGGTCCAGGCGCTCATCCGCAGCCGCCCCTTCCTCGCCATGACGGGGCTGGTCCTCGCCGTCTTGTGCGTCATCTGGATCTGGGACTTCCGGGTGCTCCTCCGCCAGGTGCGGGAGCACAACGCGAGGATTGACCAGGGGGAAGGGGGCTAGGCCCCCCCCGGGCGGTGCTTCCGCCCCAGGTTCTCCTCCCAGGAGAGATACGCCTCCATGGCCTCGCGCCCGACCTCGTAGGGCTTGAGGGGGACGTCCTTGGGGTCGTCCTCGATCCCTTGGGAGCCCGCCTCGAGGGGAAGGCCCGCCTCCCCCCAGGCGCGCTTTCCGCCCTCGAGGAAGGAGGCCCCCGCGTAGCCCATCCCGATCAGCGTGTGCGCCGCCAGGGCCGAGCGGGCGCCGTCCCCGCAGGCCACGAGGACGGCGGCGCGCTTGCCGGGGATCCACTCCGCCGCCCGCTCCTCGAGCCAGGCGCGGGGGGCCCAGCGCGCCCCCGGGAGATGCCCCTCGCGGAAGGCGCGGCTCGTCCCCACGTCGAGGAGGACGGCCTCTCCCCCGAGGAGGGGGCGGGCCTCCCCCGGCGAGCGCCCTGGCGCCGCCCGCCAGGCCGGGACGCCCCCCCGGAGGACGCGGACCCTCAGGCCCATCCGGGCGAGCCAGTAGGCCGCCATGGTGGCCCGGGCATTGGCGCTGCAACAGGTGACGACGCTGGCCGCCCGGACGGCCACCACCTCGTCCGTCCGCTGGACGGCCTGGCCCCCCGGGATGGAGATCGCCCCGGGGATGTGCCCCGCCCGGTACTCGGGGGCGAGGCGCACGTCCAGGAGGTAGAGCGTCTCCCGATCGGCCCGCCCCTGGAGGGCGCTGAGCTCACCGGGGGAGACGGAGCGGATGCCCTCCTCCGCGGCCAGCCGGGCGGCCAGCTCCTCGGCGTGGGCGCGGCTCCGGGGGGAGGGCTCGGGGATCTCGCTCGGCCTCCCCCTCTCCAGGGGGAGCCCCGCCAGCATGAAGCCCATCCCGCCGTTCTTGAGGGCCCGGGCGTGGGCGACCCCCAGGCGGCGGAGCGTCTGCGCCCCGATGATGCTGCGGGTCCTCCCGGCGCAGTTGACGATGAGGGGAGTGGCCGCGTCCCGCATCAGGTCCCAGGCGTGGAGGATGAGCTCTCCGCCGGGGAGGCTCCGGCCGCCGGGGATGGCGAAGCGCTCGAACTCGGCCTCGGTGCGCGCGTCGAGGATGCGGGGAGGCGCCGGGGCGCCGAGCAGGGCGTGGAGCTCTTGGGCCCCGATCTCGGGCACCCCCTCCTCGACGTGGACCCGCTCGCCGAAATCCTTGCTCGGCACGTTCGTCCCGCTCGCGGTGGGGAACCCCTCCCGCTTCCAGGCGGGGAGCCCCCCGGCGAGGAGGCTCACCGCCGAGTAGCCTAAGCGCTCGAGGGTCCCGGCCGCCCATCCGGCCCTCGGGCCTCCCTCGTCCACCAGGACGATGGGGGTCGCCCGCGCCGGGACGAGCGCCCCGACCCGGAACTCGATGGAGCCCCGCGGCAGGTTCGTCGTCCAGAAGATCTGCTCCTCGTGGAACTCCATCGGCTCGCGCACGTCGAGGACGGCGTGGGGGGCCTCTCCCGCCATGAGGGCGTGGAGCGCCGAGGGGGAGATGGTCTTCGGCATCCTCATCCTCCCTTCCAAAGCCGCCTCAGCGCGAGGGGATCCCCGCGAAGCGGCGCAAGACCTCGATGATGGCCGAGGTGTCCGCCTCGGCCAGCCCGCCCGCCTCGGCCGCCTGGAGGACCTGCTGGTGCACCGCGCTCAAGAGGGTGGGGGCGCCGAAGCGGCGGCCCTGCTCGAGGATCAGGCGCACGTCCTTGTGGTGCTGGCGGACGCGGGAGAGGGGGCTCCCATAGTCGGCGCGGACCATCCGCTCCCCCCGCTGGTCCATCGCCCGGCTGTAGGCGGCGCTGTCCTTGAGGACCGCGAGGAGGGTCTCCATCTCCATCCCCGCCTTCATGCCGAGGACGAGCCCCTCGGCCAGGGCCAGGCGGTTGAGCCCGAGGACCAGGTTCACGATGAGCTTGGTGCGCGCCCCCGCCCCGCTCGGGCCCAGGTGGTAGACCGAGCGGGCGAAGGCGGCGAGGAGGGGCCTTGCGCGCTCGAAATCCCCGGCCTCCCCCCCCACCATGGCGACCAGGTTGCGCTCCCAGGCGTCCCGGCTCGTCCCGCTCAGGCTGGCGTCGAGGAAGGCGACCCCCCGCTCCCGGAGCTCCCGGGCGATCTGGGCCGAGTCCTCGGGGCGGGAGGTCGAGGTGTCGATCACGATCAGACCCTCGCCCGCCCCCTCCGCGAGGCCGTCCCTCCCGAGGCACACCTCGCGCACGATCCCGCTGTGGAGGAGGGAGAGCACGGCGAACCGCGCCCCCGCGGCCGCCCCCCGGGGCGAGGAGGCGGGGTGCCCTCCCCGCCCCTTGAGCTCCTCCGCCCGGGCCGGGTCGATGTCGCAGCCTTGGACCTCGAACCCCGCCCGGAGGAGCGCCGCGCTCAGGGCCGAGCCCATGAGGCCCAGGCCCACCACCCCCACCCTCTCCGCCATGAACTCCCTCCCGAGAGCGCGCCTAAAACGCCGGCCGCTCCCGCTCCGCGTAGCCTGTCATCTCGACGAAGCCCAGCCCCGTCGCCTCGGCTCCTCCCGAGCGGCCCCGGGCCTCGACACCCCCCTCCCAGTAGGTGACCCGGGTCGATCCCGAGGTCCTGAGCTCCTGGGCCTCGGCCAGGGGGCGGAGGGTGAGGTCGATCCCCTCCGCGGGAACCTGCACGCGCCAGCCCATGGGGTACTCCGCCCCGCTCTCGGGGCTCCTCCAGCGCCCCGTCCCCTCGAGGCGGAAGGCGCCGAGGGGGAGGTGCCGCGCCCGGCCGTCCTTCTCGACGATCGTCCCGCTGCCGCGGGGGTCATGACCCCCCTCTCTCCGGCGCATGAGATAGAGCATGAGGTCGCGCCCGTCGGAGAGCTGGAGGCTCAGCCAGTCCCACCCCGCCTGCCCCGGGGCGAGCTGGTTCGAGCCGAACTCATGGTCCATCCAGGCCGAGCCCTCGACCCGGAGGCGACGCCCCCGGAGCATGATCTCCCCCCGGGCGGCCAGGCGCGTGAAGGAGACGTAGTGCGACGCCCGCCCCCGGCCCTCAGCCTTCTGGATCACCCCACCCTCCCCGTGGATGACGGGAGGCTTCTGGGGCAGGAGGGCCAGGCGCAGGCCCGCCCCCCCGGCCTCGGCGGCGATCTCCATGACGTAGCGCCCCTCCGCCTCGCTCCCCCGCGCCCGCCAGCCGCCCAGCCACACGTCGAGCCCTCCCTCGGCGGCCCCCGCCTCCTCGAGGGCGCCGCGGCTCTTGCGCTCGAAGTAGCGGTGCTCCCCGGTCCGGGCGTCGAGGAGGGCGAGGTGGGCGAAGTAGAGGTTCCGCAAAGCCCAGCGGCTCAGGCGCGGGCGCTCCTCCGGGGCGGGGGGCCTCAGGCCCGAGCGGAAGAACGTGAGCATGAAGGCGTAGCGCCCCCCCGATGGGTCGCTCAGGTGGCCCGAGTAGTACCACCACTCGGTCCGGAAGGCGGGGTGCGACCCGTGGTCCCGCGGGAAGCGGTAGGCGTAGCCGGGGAGGGCGGGCCGCCACTCCTGGGGCTGCGCCGCCGCCCAGGGAGGAAAGGCCAGGGCCAGGAGCAGGACGACAGGCAACCTTCGCATCACTCCTCCCGCACGGCCGCGGCGATGGGGACCCGGGCCGCCGCCCGGGCGGGGATCCCGCCCGCGGCGAGGGCCGCCAGGACCGCCACCCCCAGGTAGGCCGAGACGGCCCCGACGGGGAAGCCGAACTGGATGGTCCACCCGAAGCTCTGCTTGTTGATGACGAAGACGAGGATCGCGGCCAGGGCGGCCCCCGCCCCCGCCCCCAGGAGGGCCGAGAGGAGGCCCAGGAGCCCCGCCTCCCCCATCACGGCCGCCGCGACGCCCCGCCTCGTGAGCCCCAGGGCGCGCAGGGCCCCGATCTCGCGCGTGCGCTCCAGGACGTTCGAGCTCAGGCCGGTGGCCACCCCCAGGACGGCCACCAGGACAGCGATGGCCTCGAGCGCGTAGGTGATGGCGAACGTCTGATCGAAGACCTCGAGGACGCGGCGCCTCAGGCCGGCGTTCGAGATGAGCACCATGCTCGGGTCCAGGAGACCCTCGATCGCCCGCGCCGCGCGCGCCCGGTCGGCGCCCGGCTCCAGGTAGACCGCCATGGAGTTCAGCCGCTCGTCCCGCCAGGCGCGGCGGAGGAGGGCACGATCCACCACGATGTGGCCGCCCTCGGTCGTATAGTCATAATAGACGCCCGCGACCCGCAAGGCGACCTCTCCCCCGGGTGCGGGGAGCCGGACGACGTCCCCCCGCCCCACCCCGAACCTCAGGGAGAAGGTCTCGGTCACGATGGCCTCCCCGCGCTCGCGCGCCCGGCGGAGCACCTCCGCGGACTTCCCTTCGAGGAAGGGGAGATGGCCCCGCTCGGCCACGATCCCGAAGTCCCCGCCCGAGACGTTGATCCACTCCCCCCGCCAGGGCATCCGCAGCACGCGGAAGCCGTCCGCCGCGGCCACGCCCTCGGCGCGGGCCACCCGCTCGAGGACCTCCTCCGAAAAGCTCGCCCCGGAGCCCTTGATGAAGCGCGAGGCGGGGGCGGCGTAGAGGTCGGCCCTCAAGGTCTGCTCGGTCCAAAGAGCCACCGTCCCCCGGAAGCTCTCCACCATGATCACCAGGCTGGCCAGCATCGCCATCGCCGCCGCGAGGGAGGCCGCCGTCACCGCGTTGCGGCCCGGGTGGCGCCCCAGGCCGTGGGCCGCCAGCCAGCCCGTCACCCCGCCCCCCAGGAGGCGCTGGAGGAGGAAGGCGCCCCCCGCCACGGCAGCGGGGCTGGCCAAGGCCACCGCGGCGAGGATGGCAGCCGCCGCGAGGTAGCCGAAGAGGGGAACCCCCCGCCAGGCCGGAAGAGCGCTCAGGCCGGAGGCGGCCCCCCCCGCCAGGAGCGCCCCGGCGAGGGTCGCCCCCAAGAAGCGCGGGCTCAGCGCCGGCGCCCCTCCCCGCTGCCGGGCCCCCTCGGCGGGGCTCACCCGGGCGGCCGCGAGCGCGGGGGCGAGCCCTGAGAGCGCCGCCACCCCCGCCGCCGCCGCCAGGGCGGCGGCGAGGAGGAGGGGGTCCAGGTGGACCTCGGTCACCTGAAGGAAGGCGTAGAGGTTCTGGATGGTCCGCGTCACGGCCTCGAGGGCCCCCCGGGCGAGGAGGACGCCCAGCGCCAAGCCGATGGCCGAGCCCGCCAGCCCGATGAGGGCCGCCTCGGCCACGAAGAGGGCGCCCGCCTGGCGCGCCGTCATCCCCAGGGCGCGCAGGGCCGCGATCTCGGCCCAGCGCCGGACCACCGCGGCCGAGGTGGCGTTGAAGATGAGGAAGCAGCCGACGAGAAGGGCGATCAAGCTCAAGACGGTGAGGTTGAGGCGGAAGGAGGCGAGCATCCGATCCACGTCCTGGCCCCGGCGGATGGGCCGCTCCACCAGCGCCCCCGGGGGCATGGCGGCCTGGAGCCTCTGGCGCACCTCCTCCAGGCGGCCCGGCGCCTCCAGGATGATGTCGATCCGGTCC
>CAYMWZ010000183.1:0-2093 GCA_964394385.1 uncultured Nitrospinaceae bacterium
AGGCGATCAACCTCAAGAGGTCCAGCCTCAACCTCCTCCTAGACCTGCTCATCCAAGTGCAGGCCCCCTTTCTCCGGACCGGGATGCCGTCGCACCTTTGGCCCCTTACCCAAAGGGACGCCGCCCGACGCCTCAAGGTTTCCCCGAGCACCGTGTCCCGCGCCGTGCGAGGGAGGGGCTTGAGGATCCCTAGCGGCAAGCAAATCTCCTTAAGGGAACTCCTCCCCGCGGCCGGCCCTTTGGCTATGGCGCGACTCCGGAATATTGTAGAAAGGGAGCCGGGCTTGTCCGACCGTCAGCTCAGGGAGGCCCTGGCTTCCCGTCACGGTATTTTTCTTTCCCGGAGGTCCGTGAACCGGTACCGGCGCAGAGTCCAGGGGAGGGACTAGTATCTCGGCCGGATGAAATCCGGCTGAAATCATAAGGAGGAAGTCTTCCTCCTGTTGCATTTTTTAACAACCTTTCCGACCGCCTGAAGGCGGTCGGAATACTGGGAGACCCCTTGGACGATTCCCCCCCCGACACCGCCCGTCTGGCGGCACTCGCGCGTCTGGGGATCCAGGAGCTGGGCTTCCCCGCCGTCATACTCGACCCGGGTCGGAGGATCGTTTCCTGGAGCGCCGGCTGCTCCCTCCTCCTGGGCTACGAGCCCGGCGAGGTTGAAGGCTCCCCCCTTCCCGCCCACTTGGACCCACCTGACCGCGAGACCTGGAAAGGCTTGGTGGAAACCGCCCACCGGTCCGGCCTGGCCAAGAACGTCCGCCTTGGGTTCGTCGCCAAGGACGGCCGCGTCTTGCCCCTCTTGGCCACCGTGAAAGTCCTTGGAACGGCCCCTTCCAAGCCCGAAGGGTATCTCCTCACCCTGCGCCGGCCGATCGAGGAAGGCAATGATGCGTTCCGGGAAGGCGCGGGCCCCGAGGCTCTCCTCCGGCTGGAGCGGCTCAGCCTGGTCGGCCAGCTCGCCTCGAGTTTCGCCCACGAGATCAAAAGCCCCCTCCACGTCATCCTCTCGACGGCGGAGCTCCTGGCCGACGCCCCCGGGCTCTCCCCCGACGCCCGGGAGAGCCTCGAAATGGTGGCCCGCAACGCCAAAAGGGCCGCCCACACCGTCCGGACCCTCATGGACATGGCCGGGGCCCAGGAGGTGGAACTGGCAGGGGGCTCCTTGGGCGACCTGGCGGAGCGCACCCTCGAGCTCATCCAATGGACCTTCCGCTCGCGAAGGATCGACCTCCGCAAGGAGATCCTCCAAGCCCCCCAGGTCCTCATGGATGGGCACCACCTCCAGGGGGCCGTCTACAACCTCCTGGCCAACGCCGTCGATGCCATGCCGGAGGGAGGGGCCCTCACCCTCCGTGTCGCCCCGACCGAGGACGGCCGGGAGGTCCTGCTCCAGGTGAGCGACACCGGACACGGGGTGCCCGCCCAGCTCGTCTCCCGTCTGGGAGACCCCTTCTTCACGACCAAGGGCGAGGGGACCGGCATGGGGCTCTTTTTCACCAAGCAGATCGCCCGGGAACACCGGGCCCGTCTCGAATTCGACTGCCGACCCGGCCAAGGGACCACCGTCACCCTGGCATTCCCCCGGTCCCCGGAGGGCTGAAGGCATGGCGCTCATTCTCGTCGTCGAGGACGACCCGGACGTTCGACGCTCCATCCGCGCGACCCTCGAGAAGCTAGGCCACCTTGTGTCCGAGGCGGTGGACGCGGAGGAAGGGCTCAAGATCCTCGACGCCCAGCCGATCGAGACGGTGATCCTGGACCTCCTGCTGAGCGGGATGGACGGGATCGAGGCCCTTTCCAGGATCAAGGAAACCGACCCCGCCCTCCCGGTGGTGATCCTGACGGCCCGTTCCGAGGTCCCCACGGTCGTCCAGGCGATGAAGGCGGGGGCCGAGGAGTACCTCGTCAAGCCTTTCTCCAACGCGGAGCTCAAGCTCGCCCTGGAAAAGGTCCTGCGCCACGGGACCTTGCGCCGGGAAGTCGAGAGCCTCCGCCTGCACCTCAAGAGCCTTCAAGCCAAAAGGGTCCCCGTGGGACTATCCCCCGCGATCCGGGAGGCGCTGGAGAAGGTCCGGACCATCGCCCCGACC
>CAYMWZ010000183.1:2103-4752 GCA_964394385.1 uncultured Nitrospinaceae bacterium
GAAGGAGATCTTCGCCAACCTCATCCATCAGACGAGCCACCGGTCCCATGCCCCCTTCGTCGCGCTCGACTGCGGGGCCCTCCCCGAAAACCTCGTCGAGAGCGAGCTGTTCGGGTACGAAAGAGGCGCCTTCACCAGCGCGGATCGCCGCAAGCCGGGCCTGGTCGAGGCGGCCTATAAGGGGACCCTTTTCTTGGATGAGATCAACAACCTTTCCCTGGCCACGCAGGCCAAGCTTCTTCGGGTCCTCCAGGAGGCGAGGGTCCGCCACCTCGGGAGCAAGAGGGACATCCCGGTGGACATACGAGTCTTGGTGGCCACCAACCACTCCCTAGACCGGTCGGTCCGGGAGGGACGTTTCCGCGAAGACCTTTTCCACCGCCTCAACCAGTTCACGATCCAACTCCCCCCCCTCCGCCAAAGGGTCGAGGACATCCCGGAACTCGCTCGATCCTTCCTCGAGGAAGCCAACCGCCTCCTGCACAAAAAGGTCCGGGAGGTTGCCCCCGAGGCGCTCGAGGCCCTGGCCCGACATGACTGGCCGGGAAACGTAAGGGAACTGAGGAACGCCGTGATCCGGGCCGCCCTTCTGGCCTCCGATGCCATCCGTCCCGAACACCTGGATCTGGGGACCCCAGTTTCGGCGCCCGGGAGCTCGATGGATCTCAAGTTGGCCGTCCAGCAGGCGGTTGAGGCGACCGAGAGACGTCTCATCCAGGCCGCCCTCGAGCGCGCCCGCGGGAACAAGGCGGCCGCGGCCAAGCTCCTCTCCATCGACAGGAAGGCACTCTACAACAAACTCGAAAGATACGGTCTTCCGGCAGAACCCGCCTAAGCTCCACCGACAAGATCCTTATCGTACCTCCCTCAGGAGAGTGTAGACCTATGTCCACATGTGTGGACGTTTATCTACACCTGCAATAAGCAAAAAACCACGAGGATGCTCCTTCACGGAAAGCGGGGCTGGACAAAGCGTTGCCCTAATAAAGAGCAGAAGCCTTTCCGAGGTGCCTATGAAAAAAACGATCTCAACTCCCAGAATCCTCCTGGCGGCGATCGCCCTTGCGCTGGCGTCACCGGCAGCCACCGCGCCCAGCCTGATCAATTTCCAAGGGCGCCTCACGGACAACTCCGGCAACCCGGTGTCCAACGGGGTCTACTCGCTCACCTTCAGGGTCTTCGGCCAGTCCTCAGGAGGAGCGGCCCTTTGGTCCGAGACGCAGAGCTCCGTCCAGACGAGCAACGGGCTCTTCAGCATTCTGCTCGGCAGCGTCGTTTCCCTTTCCTCCTCCGTGTTCACCACGGACAACACATTCCTTGAGGTGCAGGTCGGGACCAACACCCCTCTCACCCCCAGACAGCAGATTGCCAGCGTGGCCTACGCCCTTCGCGCAACCGTCGTGGACACCCTGTCGCTTCCCGGCAACGTGCTCCTTTCCGATTCGACACAGACCGTCACGGCACAAAGGACCTACAGCCAGGCGGTCACCTTCAACGGGAACGCCACGATCGCGGGTACCCTTAACCCCTCCTCCGCCCTTACGATCGGGGGCTCCTCCGGAGTCGTCTCCATCTCGACCGGCGTCAACGTTTCCGGCATCGTCAACGCGACAAAGTTCATCGGGGATGGCTCGTCCCTCTCCGGAATCGTAACCGGGGTCATTTCGAGCGCGCCTATAACGGGAACCGGTACCTCGGGGAGCCCCCTGGCCCTGGATTCCTCCTCCGTCACCCTCCAGGGCAACGCCTTCAACGCCGCCGGCCAACTCGTCCGACTCGACGGCACTACAAGACTTCCGGTCGTGGACGGCTCGCTCCTCACGGGGATCGTCGCCACAAGCATCGCGGACGGCGCGGTCACCACCTCCAAGCTCGCCGCGGGCGCCGCCACCGACGCCAAGGTCTCCCTCTCGACCGGCGCGGTCGGGGCGGGCAAGTTCGCCGACAACAGGGTCGACATTTCAACGGGCGCGGTCTCCGCCGGCAAGTTCGGCGACAACCGCGTGGAGGTCTCCACCACCGCGCTCACCTCCGGACAGTGGGAGAACGCCCAGATCGCCTCCGGCCTGGACGCCTCCAAGCTCACCCTGGGAACCCTCGACTCAGCAAGGCTCAACTCCTCTTCCGTCACCCTCCAGGGCAACGCCTTCAACGCCGCCGGCCAGCTCGTCCGCCTCGACGGCTCCACAAGACTTCCGGCCGTGGACGGCTCCCTACTCACCGGAATCAACTTCACCCCGCCTAACGACTCCGTCACCTCCGCCAAGATCGTCGACGGCGCCGTCGCGGACATCGACGTTTCCCTCTCCACCGGCGCCGTCTCCGCCGGCCTCTTCGGCAACGACCGCGTCTCGGTCACCACCGGCGCGCTGGCCTCCGGACAGTGGGAGAACGCCCAGATCGCCTCCGGCCTGGACGCGGGCAAGCTCACCACCGGCACCCTCCCCGACGCGAGGCTCTCCGCCGCCGTGACCCAGTTGGGCGCCTCCATCGAGTCGTCCGAGATCACCAACGGCACCGTCGCGGACATCGACGTGACCTTGTCCACCGGCGCGATCGGGGCGGGCAAGTTCGCCGACAACAGGGTCGACGTTTCCACCGGCGCCGTCTCCGCCGGCCTCTTCGGCAACGACCGCGTCTCGGTCACCA
>CAYMWZ010000183.1:4852-6309 GCA_964394385.1 uncultured Nitrospinaceae bacterium
CTCCGGCCTGGACGCGGGCAAGCTCACCACCGGCACCCTCCCCGACGCGAGGCTCAACTCCTCCTCGGTCACCCTCCAAGGCAACGTTTTCAACGGGGCGAGCCAGCTCCTCCAGCTCGACGGCTCGGGCCTCGTGGCCGACGCCGACCTAGCGACCAACGTGGCCCGGATCGACGCGATCAAAACCTGGACCGCCTCCCAGACCTTCAACGGGAACCTCGCCATGGGAACCGGGGACATCCTCGCGGTTACCGGAGAGGAAGGCGTATCCATTTCTACAGCCCTTTTCATTGGAAATGGGTCCAACGTTTCCACTTTCAGCGCAAACGGGGACCTGGCGGTCCCGGGGACCGTTTCCGCCACCTCTTTCTCGGGTTCCGGCACGGCCCTGACGGGACTGGCGGTCTTGGCCTCCACGCAAACGCTGACCGGTGCCAACACCTTCGAGTCAAGCTTCACCGTCCGCTCCGGGGGGCGGGACATCGTCATTTCGACGAGCCCCACGCCCACCGTCCTTTCTATCTTCGTGCAGGGCTCGGACGGGAACGTGGGGATCGGCTCGGGCGCCCCCCCTCAGAAGCTCTTCGTTACGGGCTCGGTGGGCCTTTCCGGGAACCTGATCCATGCAGCGGGCTCCGCGCTGGATGTCAACACCCAGGGGGACGATGCCATCACGTTCTCTCCCAACAGCGTAGAAATGATGAGGATTCAATCCTCCGGTAGGGTAGGAATCGGAACGACCGGTCCCGGCACCGTCCTGCACGTCCAGGCCCCCACGACCGACACGGATGCCGTGATCATCGCCACGGGGGCCTCGTCCAGCCAATACCTCATGGTGGTGTCCACCACCGGCAACGTGGGCCTCGGGGTCGCCACCCCCGGCTACCGGCTCGAAACGGCCGGGGACATCAACATTCCCTCCGGCTCCAGTTTCAGGATCGGCGGCGCCATCCAGAGCCCCACCAGCAAATGGACGAGCGGGACCGGGGACGACATCTATAAGAGTCCCGGGTTCGTCGGGATTGGAACAACCTCGCCGCAATTCGTTCTCGACGTTGGAGCCGGGGGAGCCGTGGTCCGATCGAGCCTCACCGTCACCGGGGCCGACCTTTCAGGGACGGCGCCCGCTTTCCAGGTCATAGGGAACACCTTCACCGTGACCCTGGACGGGCGTGTCGGGATCGGCGGAGCGCCCTCGGCCTCCAGCCGCTTCCAGGTCCAGGGAGGAGACGTCCTCATCGGCAATCCCGGCATCCATGACACCTCCTCGGCCGAGGATCTCCTCGTCGCCGGCAACTTGATCGTGGACGGCATCCTCTTCCAGCATGGTCCCGCGAACTCGCAGTTCGACGTCCTCACCGTCACTGGGACGGCCAACCTGGCCACCGTCGGCGGCAACGTGGGGGTGGGGACCACCCTGCCGGCGACCAAACTGACGGTCGAGGGAGGCAATCTCA
>CAYMWZ010000184.1:0-6297 GCA_964394385.1 uncultured Nitrospinaceae bacterium
GCGCGGACCACCCCGACCTTGTCGAGCATCCCCTCCCCGCCCGAGACCGGGCGCGCCTGCTGGGCCCGGACGCCCAGCCCGACGATCCACACGAAGAACAGGGCCGTCCCCGCCACGGCCGGGAGGATCACCTTGAGGCTGATCTGGAGATAGGGGTCGGGGGAGTCGATGAGCATGACCGAGCCGATGGTCATCGCCACGACCCCGCCGATGGTGAGCCCTCCGTAGCTCACCACCTTGATCTCGAGCAGGAACAAGATCACGGCCAGAACGATGAGGAGCAGGCCCACGAAGTTGACCGGCAGCACCTTGAGGGCGTAGAGGGAGAGCAGGAGGCTGATGGCGCCCACCACGCCGGGCAGGATCCCGCCGGGGTTCGAGAGCTCGAAGAAGAGCCCGTACATCCCCAAGAGCATCAGGATGTAGGCGATGTTCGGGTCGCTCAGGAGGGAGAGCACCTGCTGGCGCCAGCTGCGCTCGATGGCGACCTTGGGCGCCCCCCGCGTCGAGAGGATGACCTCCCGGCCCGTGGCGAGCTTCACCTTGCGCCCGTCCAGGGCCAGGAGGAGCGCGTCCACGTTCACGGCGACCAGGTCGATCACCTTCAGGCGCAGGGCCTCGGCCTCATCGACCGAGAGGGCCTCCCGAACGGCGCTCTCGGCCCACTCCGTGTAGCGCCCCGTCCGGGAGGCGACCGCGCGGGCGAAGGCGGCCACGTCGTTCATGGCCTTCTTGCGCATGTCGCCCTCGATCTCCCCTCCCCCGCCCGCGACCGGGGAGGCCGCCCCGATGTTGGTGCCGGGGGCCATGGCGGCGATGTGGGCGGACATGGTGATGAAGGTCCCCGCCGAGGCCGCCCGGGCTCCCCCGGGCGCCACGAACACCGCCACGGGAACCTCCGAGGAGAAGATGGCCTGGACGATGTCCCGCGTGCTCGTGACGAGCCCGCCGGGGGTGTCCAGGCGGATGACAAGGAGCTGGGCCGCGCGCCGCTTCGCCTCGGCGATGCCGTGCTCCACATACTCCGAGGAGCCCGGGGAGATCGCGTCGGCCACCTCGATGACGACCACCGGCCCCGAGAGGCGGACCGGCTCCGCCCCCCCGCGCCCCCCGGCGAGGAGGGCGCTCCCCCCCACCAGGGCGGCAAAAAAGGCCGCGCGGGCTGCCCTTCCCCCCCGGAAGCTTCCCAGCATCGAGACCCACCCCTTTCCCCGACGGCGATTCAGATGGGAGAGCCGGAAAAAGAGTCTATCACAAAGAGCGCCCCCCACGGCGCGGCGGCCGGAGCCGCCCCGGCCCTCCCTCACCGGCGGGCCACCCGCCAGGCCGCCGCCTTGAGATAGCGCGTCTCCGGGATGGAGAGCCGTACCGGATGGTCGTAGGGCTGGCTCCCCTCCCACAGCAGGGCGAGGTCCCGGCCCGCGTCCAGGGCGGCCCCCCGCAGCACATCCTGGAAGGCCGCGGGGGCGAGCCTCGCCGAGCAGGAGCAGGTGAGGAGGATCCCCCCCTCGCGCAGGAGACGCATGGCGCGCAGGTTCAGCTCCTTGTAGGCCCGCACCCCCTTCTCGAGGGCCGCCTGGCCGGGCGCCAGCGCGGGGGGATCCAGGATCACCCCGTCGAAGAGCGCCCCCCGCTGCTCCATGGCCCGCAAGAGGTCGAAGGCGTTCCCCCGGACCGGGAAATTCCTAGCCCGCGGCGCGTTGCGCTCCAGGTGGCGGCGGAGGCCCGCCAGCGCCGGCGCCGAGATGTCCAGGGAGAGGACCTCCGCCCCCTCCCGCGCGAGCCGGACGCTGAACCCCCCCGTGTAGCAGAAGCAGTCCAACACCCGGCCCTTGAGGAGGCGCTCCGCCGCCCGCCGGCTCTCGCGCTGGTCCAGGAAGAACCCCGTCTTCTGGCCCCCGCGCACCTGGGCCTCGAACTCCAGGCCGTCCTCCGCGAAGGGGACGCTCTCGGGGACCTCCCCCCAGGCGGGCGCCGAGCGCGGCCCCAAGCCCTCGTGCCGGCGGGCCCCCACGTCGCTCCTCTCCCAGATGCCCGAGGGGGCGAGGACTTGGCGGATGGCCTCCACGATCTCCCCGCGGCGCACCTCCATCCCGAGGGTCGAGATCTGAAAGACGGCCACCGCGCCGTAGAGGTCCACCACCAGGCCCGGCAGGTCGTCCGCCTCGCCGAAGGCCACGCGGTAGGCCGCCTCTCCCTGCCCCCAGCGGCGCCGCCAGGCCAGGGCCCGCTCGAGGCGCCGCGTGAGCCAACCCTCCCCCGCCGGCTCCTCCCCCCGGGCGATGAGGCGCACCGTGATGGTGGAGGCGGCGTTGTAGTAGCCGCGCCCGACGAGGCGGCCGCCCTTCGCCTCCACCCGGACCACCCCCCCCGGCGGGGGCTCCCCCGCCACGCGCGCGATCTCGGAGGAGTAGACCCACGGGTGCCCCCCCTCGATCCGGGGGTTGCGGTGCATCCTGAGATAGACCGTCGGCTCGGCGCTCACCTCACCCTCCACCCGGAGCGCCCGCCGGCGCGGGAACGAAAGCGGAGGACGGGCCCTACCCCATGCCCGGGACCGCGAGGAGCACCTCGTCCACGATCCCGAGGGCGGCGTCCACGTGCGACTCCCCGATGATGAGGGGGGGGAGAAAGGCGAGGACGTTCCCGTGGTGCCCCCCCGGATAGAGGATGAGGCCCTTCGCCAAGGCGGCCGCGCTCGCCTCCTTGGCGACCGCGAGCGCCTCCCGCGTCGCGCGGTCGGCCACCAGCTCGGCGGCCACCATGAGCCCCCGGCCGCGGACCTCGCCCACGGCCGCGTGCCGCTCGGCCAGCTCCTCCAGCCGCCTGAGGAAGTAGGCGCCCACCTTGGCCGCGCGCGCGGCCAGCCCCTCCTCCTCATAGACGGCGATCGAGGCCAGGCCCGCCGCGCAGGCCACGAGGTTCCCCGCGTAGGTGCTGCTCTCGGTGCCCGCGCCGGAGGCGTCGGCGATCTCGGCCTTGGCGACGCAGGCCGCGAGCGGGAGCCCGCCCGAGATGGACTTTCCCAGGACGAGGAGGTCGGGCTCGACCCCCTCCTCGTGCTCAAAGGCGAACATCTTGCCCGTGCGGCAGAAGCCGCTCATGACCTCATCCACGATGAGCAGGATCCCGTGGCGGTCGCAGAGCGCCCGGAGCGCCCGGAGGAAGCCCGGGGGGGCGGGGATCATCCCGCCGTTCCCCTGGACCGGCTCCAGGATGATCGCCGCCACCTCGCCCCAGCCGCTCGAGGGGTTCTGCAAAAACTCCTCGATCAAGCGGACCGTCCCCTCCGCGCAGGCCGCCGGGTCCGCGCCGAGGGGGCTGCGGTAGGGATAGGGGTAGGGGACGTGGTGCACCCCGGCCTGGAAGGCCCCGAGCCCCGCCCGCTGTGCCTTGCGCCCCATGAGGGCGAGCGCGCCCAGCGTCCTCCCGTGGAAGGCGCCCTCGAAGGCCACGACCTCGTGGCGGCCGGTGGCGCGCCGGGCGAGCTTCAAGGCGATCTCGGCCGCCTCGCTCCCCGAGGCCGCCAGGATCATCTTCTTGGGGGAGGGGCCGGGCACCAGGGAGAGGACCTTCTCCATGAGCCCGAGCCGGACGTCGGCGGCGAGGGACATGGCCTGGTGAGCCCGGCCCGCCTGCTCCCGGATGGCCTCCACCACCCTGGGGTGGCAGTGGCCGGCGTTCAAGGAGCCGAAGCCGGCGGCGAAATCCAAAAACACGTTCCCGTCCACGTCCTCGACGGCCGCCCCCAGGGCGCGCTCCACGACCACCGTCTCGGGGCTGATGCCGAAGGTGAGGGCGGCGCGGGACTCCGACCGGCGCAGCCTGGCGAGACGCTCGCGCGTCTTCGGGCCCGGGTGGGGAACCCGGAGCCGGGGAGCGTCCATGGAGCCACCTCCGCGGGGATGCGCATGGCGATGAGACGCGCGCATTATGCCCCCCGCCCCGCGGGGGTGGCAAACCTCGCGCGGGGGAGGCCGCCCGATTGAGCGGAGATGCCCCCGGGTGTATAAGGGCGCGACACCGCCCCCGCCGCAGGGCGGCTCACCCCATCCCGAGGGCCGCGTGACCCGCACAGCCTCCCCCCTGCGCCGCATCTACTACGGGTGGTTCATCCTCGCCGCCTGCTTCGCCATCATGTTCCTGGCCGTCGCCACCCGGAACTCCTTCGGGATTTTCTTCAAGCCCATCCTCGAGGATTTCAAGCTGAGCCGGGCGGCCCTCTCCCTGCCCGTCGCCCTCACCCTCATCCTGTTCGGGGTGTCGCAGCCCATCGGGGGGCTCCTGATCCGCCGCTTCGGGGCGCGGACCGTCATCCTCTGGGGCTCGGTCCTGACCTCGGTCGGCTTCCTCGGGACGAGCTGGGCGAGCTCGCTCTGGGGGATCTACCTCTACTACGGAATCCTGCTGGGTCTGGGGGGGATCGGGAACGGCTTCACCGCCATGACGCCGCTCATCTCGAGCTGGTTCCATGAGCGCCGCGGCCTGGCCATGTCCATCGTCAGCACGGGCTCGAGCTTGGGCCAGCTCGCCCTCCTGCCGACCTTTGCGATCATGCTCTCCTACGTGAGCTGGCGGGCGACCCTGTTCTCCCTTGGCGTCTTCTTGCTCTTGGTCATGGTCTCGCTGGCCCTCTTCGTGATCCGCGACGAGCCCGGCGAGGCCGGCCCGGCCGCGGCGAGCGCGAGAGCATCGGCGGGCCAATTCAAAATTGTGGCCCCCTACGACCTGCCCTGGGTCGAGTGCCTCCACAAGGCCCCGTTCCTGCTCCTCCTCACGAGCTTCTTCACCTGCGGCTTCACGGTTACCGTGATCGCCGTCCACTGGATCCCCTTCGCCACCGACGTGGGCTTCTCCCCCGCCGTGGCCGCCACCGCCTTCGCCGTGGGGGGCGGGCTCAACACGGTGGGGACCCTCATCGTGGGGCCCCTCTCGGACAAGTGGGGGCGCAAGGTGCCCCTGAGCCTGGTCTACGCGTTCCGGGGGCTGGGGTTCGTCCTCTTCATCTTCTTCAAGAACGAGTACACGGTCTGGGCCGTGCCCATGATGATCGGCTTCTCCTGGATCGCCACCGTCCCCCTCACCTCGGCGCTGACGGGGGATTTCTTCGGCCCCCGCAACGTGGCCGTCCTCTTCGGCCTCATCACGGTGAGCCACCAGCTGGGCTCGGGCCTGAGCGCCTGGCTGAGCGGCTACATCTACGACCTGACGGGAAGCTACGACATCGCCTTCGCTCTGGCCGCCTACCTGTGCCTCCAGGCGGCCCTGATCGTCGCCTTCATCAAGGAGAGCGAGGTCCGCTCGGCGCGGGCGCTCGCCCAGGCGCAGCCCGCCTAGGCCGGGCCCCGCCGGCGGGCCAGCCCCTCGCGGACGCGGGCGCCGGCCTGCCCCACCTCCGCCAAGACGTCCTCCCCCGCCCCCAGCGCCTCGAGGAGGCGCGCCGTCCGGCGGATCCCCCTCTCCACCGCCTCCTGAATCCGGAGGAAGCGGCTCTCGAGCCCCGCTCGGGAAGGAGCCACCCCCCGCGCCCTCCAGGCCCGGACGGCGAAGGCCAGGATCCGCTCGGCGGTGGCCCTGGCGCTCAAGTCCCTCACCACCTCCCCCTCGAGGGAGAGGAGGGCGCCGCCCAGGCCCGCCCGGATCTCCTCGACCGCGATGCGGTGGAGGAGAGCATTCCCCTCCTCCCGCGTCAGCAGGGCCGCCTCGTAGCGCCGCCGCTCCACCCGCAGGAAGCCGGGGGCGGCCCCCTCTCCCCCGGGAGAGAGCCTGGGCGGTGCGGGCGGCAGGGGCTGCCCGCCCTCGGGCTCGGTGCGCACGATCTCATCCTCCGGCGCGGGGATTCTCTCTCTCCCTTGTATCGGATTCCCGGCGGAGGACTTGACCCCATCCGGCGGGCCGGTTTGCCAGGGACGGGGCCCCTCTGCGATAATTTGCCCGCCGTCGGGCAAAACGCCCGAAAAAACCTCCGCTCCGGTGCCCGGATGGAATACAACTGCTGGCTTCAGTGCGTCGATCCCGATTGCGGCGCCACCTACTCGGTCTTCGGCGCCGTCTACCGCTGCCGGGAGTGCGGCAGCCTCCTCGACGTCACCCACGACATCGAGGCCCTCAGGGCGCGCAGCGCGTCCGAGTGGCGCCACCTCTTCGACGACCGCTACAAGCGGAACACCTTCCCCTACGGGAGCGGGGTGTGGGGGAAGAAGGAGTGGGTCTGCCCCCTCATCGAGGACGACAACATCATCTCCTTCTACGAGGGGGGGACCAACCTCTTCCGGGCGGGGCGGCTGGGTCAGGAGC
>CAYMWZ010000185.1:0-6267 GCA_964394385.1 uncultured Nitrospinaceae bacterium
CCCCGCCTTGCAGTGCGGTTTTGCGGAAATTCCCTTGCCACCCGTTCGAGGAGCGAGCCATGAAATCGCGTCGGCGGATCTGGATGGCGGTTTTTGCGATGGGGGTGCTCGCGGTCGCCCTCTCGGGGGGCCCTGCCCGGAGTCAGGGCCGTTGGGTTCAGGCGGCCCCCATGCCCGAGGAGCGGACCGAGGTCGCCGCCGCCGAGGTGGGGGGGAAGATTTACGTGGCCGGAGGTTTCGGCGGGACTCTCGCCTTGTGGGAGTACGACCCGGCGGCGGACCGCTGGCGTCGGCGCGCCCCGCTGCCGCTCGCCCTTCACCACGCGGGGGCAGCCTCGGTGGGGGGCCGGCTCTACATCGTCGGCGGCTACGCCAGCGGGTGGGGCTCGGTCGACACCGTCTTGGAGTACAACCCGTCGGCCGACCGGTGGAGGGAGCGTGCCAAGATGCCCACCCCCCGAGGGGCCCTCGCGGTTGGAGTGCTGGACGGAAAGATTCACGCCGTGGGAGGCGTGGGCTCGGGGCCCGGGCGGAGAAACACCAACGCCCACGAGGTGTACGATCCGGCCACCGACGCCTGGGCGCGGCGGGCACCCCTGCCCACCCCCCGGGACCACCTCGCGGTCGAGGTGGCGGGGGGCCGTCTCTACGCCATCGGGGGGCGGGTGGACGGGAGCTACGCGAACAACCTCGCGGCGAACGAAGAGTACGACCCCAAGACCGACGCCTGGCGTCCCCGTGCGCCCATGCCCACCACCCGCAGCGGGGTCGCCGCCGCCGTGGCGGGGGGTCGAATCTTCGTCTTTGGAGGGGAATCCGTCTCGGGCACCTTCTCGCAGGCCGAAGCCTACGACCCCGCGGCGGACAAGTGGAGCGCGCATGCGCCCATGCCCACCGCCCGGCACGGGTTGGCGGCGGTAGCTCTCGGGGGGCGGATTTTCGTCATCTCCGGAGGGCCCACTCCCGGGGGCTCCTACTCGGGAAAGAACGAGGTGTTTCATCCCTGAGGGGTGGCCTCTTGAAGGAGCCTCCTCGCCGGGAAGGGGCATGGGTTTTCGGCTCGCCCGGCCCGGAAGGGGAGGGAGGCCAGAAACGCTTGATTCCATGGAGGCAAGAGGTTCCGGGGTGGAGCACAATTCCGCTCAAGATCCTCGCCCGGATGCCGAAACTATCTAAGGGATGGTTCTGTTCGCAGCCGCCAGGGAGGGGGGCCGGGGATGGACGAGCTGCTGGAGGTCGTGTGGAGCGTGAACGAGGCCACCGAGGGCCTCTCGAATCACCTCGTCTGGGGCTTGGCGGTTCGAAGCCGGCGCAACGAGGAACTCACCCGCCTCCTCGACATCATGGAGATCAACGGCCTCTGCAACGTCGTGGTTTTTGACGCCAACGGGCGCGAGACCGTCTTCTCCTGCGCGCTTCCCTCCCGCCAGCTCCTCGCCGAGTGCGCCTAGGGGGGCAGGGCCTCCGCCAGGCACTCGGCCAGGTGGCGGGCCTTCCTTCCCGTCCCCTTGGCGATCTGCTGGCGGCAGGAGACGCCGTTGGCGATCACCCCCACTTCCTCCCCGGCCTGGCGGACGGCCGGGAATAGCTTGAGCTCCCCGATGGCCAGCGAGATCTCGTAGTGCTCCTTCTCGTAGCCGAAGGAACCCGCCATCCCGCAGCAGCCTGAGGGGATCGGCTCGACCTTCAAGCCCGGAACCATGCCCAGGACCTCGAGGGAGGGCCGCACCCCCACGAGCGATTTTTGATGGCAGTGGCCGTGGAACAAAGCGCGGCCAGGCAATTCCCGGAAGGGGAGATCCAGCTCCCCCCGCTCTTTCAGCTCCAGCAGAAACTCCTCCAACATGAAGGAGGAGGCCGCGAGGCGCTCGCTCGCCGGACCGGGGACGAGGTCGGGATACTCGTCCCGGAAGGCGAGGAGGCAACTCGGCTCCACCCCCACCACGCGCAGCCCGGCCGACAGGGCAGGGGAGAGGCGGGCGAGGTTTTCCTCGGCCAGGCGCTTTCCCTCGCGGAGGAGGCCGTGAGAGATGAGGGGGCGGCCGCAGCAGCGAAGCCTGCTCAGCTCCACCTCGTAGCCCGCGGCCTCCAGCACCCGGACGGCGGCGCGTCCGACTTCGGGATAGTGGAAGTTCGTGAAGGTGTCGTTGAGGAAGATCACCCCTCCGCGCGCGGGCGGGCCGGCAGGCAGGGAGCGCGCCCGGAACCACTCCTCCAGCGTGGGGCGGGCGAGCGGGGGGAGCTGGCGCCTCCGGTCCACGCCGAGGAAGCGGTCCATGAGGCCCCGGATGAGGCCGCTTCCGAGGGCCCAGTTGACCAGGGGGGCGAGGGGAAGGCTCAGGCGGTTGATGTCGGCGATGCGCCCGAAGAGCCGCACACGGGCGGGGACCCCGTGGCGGTCCCAGTAGGCCTGCAGGACCTCGGCCTTGATTTTGGCCATGTCCACGCTGGAGGGGCACTCCGCCTTGCACCCTTTGCACGAGAGGCAGAGATCCAGCACCTCGTAGAGCCGGTGGCTCGCAAGATCCTCCCCGGAAATGCCGTTAGCGATGACCTCCCTCAGGGCGTTGGCCCGCCCGCGGGTGGAGTGCTCCTCCTCCAGGGTGGCCTGGTAGGAGGGGCACATGGTGCCGTCCCGCTTGCGGCACTCCCCCACGCCGTTGCACAGCTCGATCGCCCGCGCGAACCCCCCGTCCCGGGAGAAGTCCATGACGGTCGGGATGGCAGGGGTTCGGTAAGCCGGGCCGTAGCGCAGGTTCTCGGTGAAGGGCGGGGCGTCCACGATCTTGCCCGGGTTCATGAGGTTGCCCGGGTCGAAGGCGCGCTTGACCTGGCGGAAGGCCTCGTAGAGGCGGGGGCCGAAGAAGCGGGGGACCCATTGGCCTCGGGCCAGGCCGTCCCCGTGCTCCCCGCTCATGGCGCCTCCGTACTCGAGCACCAGACCGGCCACCTCCTCGGCGATCGACTCCATTTTGCGGATCTCGGCGCCGTCCTTGAGGTTGATGATGGGCCGAAGGTGGAGGAGCCCGACGCTCGTGTGGCCATAGTAGGAGGTGCTGGTTTGGTATTTGCGCATGATGGCCTCGAAGCGCCGGTAGTACTCGAGCAGGCGCTCGGGCGGCACGGCGCAGTCCTCGACGAAGGCGACCGGCTTCGGGTCCCCCCTTCGTCCGAGGAGAAAGCCCAGGCCCGCCTCCCGCACTTTCGTGACGTCCCCCTTGGTGGCGGGGTCGTCCATGATTACCCGGGCGTAGCCCACTCCGTCGGCCTCGAGCTCGTCCGCGAGGCGCTCCACCCTCTGGCGGGCCTCCCCGGCGGTCTCGCCGAAAAACTCCACGAGGAGGAAAGCCTCCGGCGAACCCCGCATGAAGCTCCGCATCCAGCGCTGGGCCTCCAGATTCTGCCGGGCGAGACCGAGGATCGTCCGGTCCACGATCTCCACCGCCGCGATCCCTTTGTGCCGCATGATGGGGCCGCTCGCGGCGATGGCCTTCTCGATGCTGTCGAAGTGGACCACCAGCACGCCCACCGCCCGGGGCTGGGGGCAGATGCGCACCTTCATCTCGGTCACCACGCCGAGGGTCCCCTCGGAGCCGACGAAGAGCTTGGCCAGGTTGAAGGGCCCCGGGCGGGCCAGCTCGTCCAGGTTGTACCCGCTCACCCGGCGCATGATCTTGGGGTAGCGGTCGGCGATCTCCTGGCGGTTCTCCTCGACGAGGCGGTAGAGCGTCTGGTAGATCCGGCCGGCGCCGGTGTTCTCATCGAGTTTCTTCCGGAGGGCCTCCCCTTCAAGCGGGCCAAAGGAAAAGGGCTCGCCTCCCGCCAGGAAGCCCGAGACCTCGATCACGTGATCTACCGTTTTCCCGTAGACGATGGACCGCGAGCCGGAGGAGTTGTTGCCGAGCATGCCGCCCAGGGTGGCTCGGCTGCTGGTGGAGGTGTTGGGCCCGAAGACGAAGCCGTGGGGGCGGAGATAGGCGTTGAGGTGGTCCTGGACGAGTCCGGGTTGGAGGCGCGCCCAGCCCTCCTCGGCGTCGTGCTCGATGACGCGGTTCATGTACTTGGAGAAATCCATCACCACCGCCCGGCCCACCGTCTGCCCGGCGAGGCTCGTGCCGCCCCCCCGGGGGAGGACGGCGGCTCCGTGCTCGGCCGAAATCTCGACCGCGCGCTGAGCGTCCTCGGCCGAGCGCGGGATGACCACCCCGATGGGCTCGATCTTGTACATGCTGGCGTCGGTGCTGTAGAGCATGCGGGAGTAGGGGTCGAAGCGGACCTCTCCCTCCAACGCGGCTTCCAGCGCGGCGCGGAGCTTCTCCCAGCCCGGCATGGCTTTCCTTTCGGTGAACAGAGCCCGGATGGCGACGGCCAACGGGTTGAACCAATTTCATCATAGCAACCGCTCCTGGCCCCGCCAATCGGCAGGAGGAACCCGGCTTGCGATTTCGAGCCAGGAGGGGAAGATGATCTCCCTGCCGGCGGGGCGAGGGGCGCCCGGCCCGGCTTGAGGGAGATTCGACGATGTCCGACGGGAAGCGGCTGTTCGCCGAAATGCGGGAGGAGATGTCCGCTCTGGAGGGGCGCATCCGGAGCCATCCCTTCGTGGAGCGGGTGGAGGCGGGCTCCCTCCCGCGGGAGAGGTTCGCCGCCTTCGCCGGGGAGCAGTACCACATCATCGAAAGCGATCTCCGGAGCGTGGCCCATCTCCTCCTCCGCCACCCGGCGCCCCCGGCGCAGGATTTTTTCTGGGGGATCCTCCAGGGCGAGAAGGCGGCCTTTGACCATCTCCTCCGCTTCGGCGCCGCCCTGGGACGGAATCGGGAGGCGCTCTCCTCCCACGAGCCCGACCCCCGGGCCCACGCCTACACCGCCTACATGGCCTGGCTGGGGGCCTACGGCTCGGCCGGGGAGGTCGCCGCCGCCTTCGCCCTCAACTTCTCCGCCTGGGGGGCGAACTGCGCCCGAATGAGCAAGGGCCTCCAGGCGCGCTACGGCTTCTCGAAAGAGGAGGTCGCCTTCTTCGACCTATTTGCGAGCCCCCCCGGGGACTTCGAGGGGCGGGCCCTCGAGGTCGTCCAGGCGGACCTGGCCGGGGGGCTTTCTCCCCGGCGAGTCAGGCGGGCCGCCCGGCTCCTTCAGGGGTATGAGCTGATGTTCTGGGACGCCATGGAGGAGGGGGGATGACCGGCGCCTTCCCCGCCGTTGCCAAATCCGCCCTCCGGACGTAAGTTGCGCCGAGTCGGCAAGACACCTGCCCGGGGACGTCGGGGAAGGCAGGAGCGAGGGGAGGGCCGGATGGACTACCAGGCGCTGGCGGAGCGCGTCCTCGCGGGCGAGGCGCCCTCCCGGGAGGAGGCCAACGCCATCCTCGACGCCCCCCAGGACGACCTGCTTCCCCTCCTCGACGCCGCCTTTCGCGTGCGCCGCCGTTACTTCGGCCGGGCGGTCCAGATCCATTTTCTCACCAACGCGAAGAGCGGGATCTGCCCGGAGGATTGCGCCTACTGCTCGCAGTCGGCGATCTCGTCCGCCTCGATCGATCGCTATCCTCTGGTGGACGAGGAGCGGCTCCTCGAGGGGGCGGGCCGGGCCGCGGCGGCGGGCTCGCGGCGCTACTGCATCGTCATCAGCGCCCGGGGGCCGAGCGAGGGCGAGATCGAGCGCATCGGCCGGGCGGTGCGCAGGATCAAGGAGCGCCACCCCTTGTCCGTTTGCTGCTCCCTGGGGCTGCTGGACGGGGGGCAGGCGAGGCGCCTGAAGGAGGCCGGGGTGGACCGGCTGAACCACAACCTCAACACGAGCGAGCGGTTCTACCCCCGCATCTGCTCGACCCACACCTACCGCGACCGGATGGAGACCTTGGCGGCCGCCCGCGGGGCGGGGCTCGAGCTGTGCTCGGGGGTGATCTTCGGCCAGGGGGAGAGCCGGGAGGACATCCTGGACGCCTGCGAGGCGCTGCGGGCGCTCGGGCCGGAGTCGATCCCCGTGAATTTTTTGAACGCGATCCCGGGCACCCCCCTGGAGCGGGTCCCCCCCCTAGGGCCCGCGCGGTGCCTCAGGCTCCTCGCCCTCATGCGGTTCTTCAACCCGCGCTCGGAGATCCGGGTGGCGGGGGGGCGCGAGGTGCAGCTCCGGGAGCTTCAGCCCTTGGCGCTCTACCCCGCGAATTCCATCTTCGTGGAGGGCTACCTCACCACCCCCGGCCAGTCGGCCGAGGAGGCCCACCGGATGATCCGGGATCTCGGCTTCGAGGTGGACGCGGCGGGC